>VGDA01000153.1 GCA_016869915.1 Alphaproteobacteria bacterium | reverse complement strand
AGAATTTTGACGGCGGGGAGGATGGCGGAGGGGATGGGATTCGAACCCACGATACGCCTTTACAAGCGTATAACGGTTTAGCAAACCGCCGCCTTCAGCCACTCGGCCACCCCTCCGCACGAAGAGCGACGTCAGTTGCCACGGCGTTTGCTGGCAGCGGTTCTAGAGACCGGCCGCGCCGGTGTCAACGAAGCCGGTCGGCCGCGCCGACGCTAGCGCCGGCCTTGCGCGCCACGCCCCTCTTCACGCGATCTTAAGCAATGCGGCGCAAGGCTCGTGGTGCCGCGGATGCGGTCCCAACGACGAGGAGCGTGGACATGATGAGCCGCCGTTCCATCGACATCCTGATCGACCTCGTGGAGAACCGGATGGCCTGCATGCAGGTCGTCGACCGCGAGGACCACCGCCAGTTCGCCATCCTGTCCCAGGCGCGGCGCGAGCTGCAGGGCATGAAGGCCGGGCCGGCGCTCGTCGCCACGGCACCCCGCGCGCGCGCCGTCGCCCCGGACCCCGTCGCCCCGGACGCCGCGGCGGCCTGAACGCCGCCTGGCGCGCGACCCGGACGGCCCGGGCCAGCCTCTCCCCGGCGCCGCTCAGCCCGGGACCTTCATCCCCCTGTCGACCGCCGGCAGCGCCGCGAGCGCAGCCGCCCAGCGGGCCACGTTCGGGAAATCCGCCAGCGAGACGCCGTGCCATTCGTGGCGCGCGACCCAGGGATAGGTCGCGAAGTCGGCGATCGACAGCGCGTCGCCGCCGAGATGCGCGCTCTCCGCCAGGCGACGATCGAGCACGCCATAGATGCGCCGCGACTCCTTGCCGTAGCGCTCGATGCCGTAGGGGATCTTCTCCGGCGCGAAGCGCATGAAGTGGTGCGCCTGGCCGAACATCGGCCCGACGCCCGCCATCTGGAACATCAGCCACTGCATGCACACGTGCCGGCCGCGCGCGTCGGCGGGCAGGAATCGCCCGATCTTCTCCGCGAGGTAGGCGAGGATCGCGCCGGACTCCCAGAGCGCGAAGGGCCCGCCGCCAGGACCGTCCTGGTCGACGATCGCCGGGATCTTGCCGTTCGGGTTGATCTTCTGGAACGCCGGCGAGAACTGCTCGTTCTTGCCGATGTCGATCCGGTGGACCGCGTAGGGCAGCTCGCAGGCCTCGAGCATGATCGAGACCTTGCGCCCGTTGGGCGTGCCCCAGGTGTAGAGATCGATCGCCATGGCCCTGCCCTTCCCTTGCGTCGTCGCGGCCGCTCAGCCGCCGATCCTGTCCTCGCGCGGCATCGCCGCGTAGGGATGCATCGCGCCAGGCAGCTTGAGGAAGCGCTCGGCCCAGGCGCGCACGTTCGGCCAGCGCGCGATCTCGACCTCCGCCTCGTCGGCGAGCGCGACGGTCGCGAAGATCGCGATGTCCGCCACGGTCGGGCGCGGCCCGGCGACGAACTTGCTGGTGCCGAGATGGTGGTCGAGGAAGTCGAGCGCCTGCACGGCGCGGCCCGACACGAAGGCCACGACCTCGTCCGGCTGCTTGTAGCGCGGGAAGCGCTTCATGCTGCGCAGCATCGCCAGGCTCGACATGCGGTCCTGGTCCCATTGCAGCCATTCCTCGACGCGGATCTCCTCGGCGGCGCTGCGGCCGAGGAACTGGTCGTAGGCGTCGGCGAGGTAGTGGAGGATCACGTTCGACTGCGCGACATGGTGCCCCTCGTGCTCCAGCACCGGCACCTGGCCGAAGCGGTTGCGCGCGAGGAACTCGGCGCTCTTCTGCGCGCCCGAGGACAGGTCGACATGGCGGTAGTCGAAGTCGACGCCCATCATCGACAGCGCCAGCCCGACCTTGCAGGCGGGGATCGAGAGCCAGAGCCCGTGCAGCACGGGGCGCGCCGGGCGGCGCGCCGCCGGCGCCGCGGCGACGGCCGGGCCCTTGAGGATGCGCGCGCCGCGCGCCGCGCGACGGGCGCTCTTCGCCGCCGCCTTGGCGATCGCGGGCGTGGCGGCGAGGACCTTGCGCTTCCTGGCCGCAGGCCTGGCGGCGGCCTTCTTCGCCGAAGCCTTCCCGGCGGGCGCCTTCTTCGCCGCGGGGGCCTTCTTCGCCGCCTTCTTCGTTGCCTTGGCCATGTCGTCCAACCTTTCAGCCCGCGAGCTTCTTCCTGAGGAGTTCGTTGACGGCGGCGGGGTTCGCCTTGCCGCCCGTGGACTTCATGACCTGGCCCACGAACCAGCCGAACAGCGCCTGCTTGCCGCCGCGATACTCCGCCACCTTGGCGGCGCTGTCGGCGATCACCTTGTCGATCGCCGCCTCGATGGCGCCGGTATCCGTCACCTGGCGCAGGCCGCGCTCCTCGACGATCGCCGCGGCGTCCCTGCCCGTCTCGACCATGAAGCCGAACACGTCCTTGGCGATGCGCCCGGAGATCGTGTCGTTCTCGATCAGGTCGAGCAGGCCGGCGAGTTGCCGCGCCGAGACCGGCGATGAGGCGATGTCGCGGCCCAGGCGGTTGAGCGCGCCGAACAGCTCGACGATCACCCAGTTCGCGGCGAGCTTCGGGTCCTTGCGGCCCCTCGCGACGACCTCGAAGAACTCCGCGTTCTCCTTCTCCGCGACGAGCACGCCCGCGTCGTAGGGCGTCAGCTTGTAGTCGGAGACGAAGCGCGCCTTCTTCGCGTCGGGCAGCTCGGGCAGGCTTGCGCGGACCTCCTCGATCCACTTGCGGTCGAGGACCAGCGGCAGCAGGTCGGGATCGGGGAAGTAGCGGTAGTCATGCGCGTGCTCCTTCGAGCGCATCGGGCGCGTGACGCCCTTCGCGCTGTCGAAGAGCCGGGTCTCCTGGCGGATCGTGCCGCCGTCCTCGAGCACCTCGACCTGGCGGCGCGCCTCGTACTCGATCGCCTGCATCACGAAGCGGATCGAGTTGATGTTCTTGAGCTCGCAGCGCGTGCCAAGCCCCTCGCCCGGGCGGCGCACGGACACGTTGGCGTCGCAGCGCAGGCTGCCCTCCTCCATGTTGCCGTCGCAGGTGCCGAGGTAGCGGACCAGCGCGCGCATCTTGCGCATGTAGGCGCCGGCCTCCTCGGGCGAGCGCATCTCGGGCTTCGAGACGATCTCCATCAGCGCGACGCCGGCGCGGTTGAGGTCGATATAGGTCTTCTGCGGATGCTGGTCGTGGATCGACTTGCCGGCATCCTGCTCGAGGTGCAGGCGCTCGATGCCGACGCGCTTCGTCTCGCCGCTGGCGAGGTCGATGTCGAGATGGCCCTCGCCCACGATCGGCTGCTTGTACTGCGAGATCTGGTAGCCCGCGGGAAGATCCGGGTAGAAGTAGTTCTTGCGGTCGAAGACCGAGACCTCGTTGATCGTCGCGCTGAGGCCGAGGCCCGTCTTCACCGCCTGCTCGACGCAGGCGCGGTTGATCACCGGCAGCATGCCGGGGAAGGCCGCGTCGACGAAGCTCACCTGCGCGTTGGGCTCGGCGCCAAAGGCGGTCGAGGCGCCGGAGAAGAGCTTGGCGTTCGAGACGACCTGGGCGTGGACCTCGAGGCCGATCACGATCTCCCAGGGGCCGGTCTTTCCTTCGATGATCATGGCTCAGGCTCCCGGGCGCGCGGAGAAGCCGGCGGCGCGCTCCAGCACGTGCGAGGCGGCGAACAGCGTCTCCTCGTCGAAGGCGCGGCCGATCAGCTGCAGGCCGAGCGGCAGGCCGTCGGAGGACAGGCCAGCGGGCAGCGAGATGCCCGGCAGGCCCGCGAGGTTCACCGTCACGGTGAACACGTCGTTGAGGTACATGGCGACGGGATCGTCCATCTTCTCGCCCATCGCGAAGGCCGCGGAAGGCGCGGTCGGCGTCAGCACGACGTCGCATTTCGCGTAGGCCTCGTCGAAGTCGCGCGCGATCAGGGCGCGGACCTTCTGGGCCTTCAGGTAGTAGGCGTCGTAGTAGCCGGCGGAGAGCACGTAGGTGCCGATCAGGATGCGCCGCCGCACCTCGGCGCCGAAGCCGGCGCCGCGCGTGTTCTCGTAGAGCTCCTCGATCGAGTTGCCGGCGACGCGCGTGCCGAAGCGCACGCCGTCGTAGCGCGCGAGGTTCGACGACGCCTCGGCTGGTGCCACGATGTAGTAGGCCGGCAGCGCGTATTTCGTGTGCGGCAGCGAGATCTCGACCGGCTCCGCGCCGGCCTCGCGCAGCCACGCGATGCCCTGTTCCCACAGCCGCGCGATCTCCGCGGGCATGCCGTCCAGCATGTACTCGCGCGGGATGCCGAAGCGCAGCCCCTTCACGCCGCGGCCAAGCGCCGCCTCGTAGTCGGGCACCGCGCGCGGCACCGAGGTGGAATCCTTCGCGTCGTGCCCCGCCATCGCGCCGAGCATGATCGCGGTGTCGCGCACGTCGCGCGCGATCGGCCCCGCCTGGTCGAGCGACGAGGCGAAGGCGACGATGCCCCAGCGCGAGCAGCGGCCATAGGTGGGCTTGATGCCGACCACGCCGCAGAACGCGGCGGGCTGGCGGATCGAGCCGCCGGTGTCCGTCGCGGTGGCGCCCATCGCGATCCGCGCGGCGACCGCCGCGGCCGAGCCGCCCGAGGAGCCGCCCGGCACGAGGTCGCGCGCGTCGCCGCGGCGCCTCCACGGGTTCTTCACGCCGCCGAAGGCCGAGGTCATGTTGGACGAGCCCATCGCGAACTCGTCGAGGTTGGTCTTGCCGAGCATCACCGCGCCGGCGTCCCAGAGCCGCGACGTCACCGTCGACTCGTAGGGCGGCACGAAGCCGTCGAGGATGCGGCTCGCCGCGGTCGTGCGCGTGCCCTCGGTGCAGAACAGGTCCTTGATGGCGAGCGGGATGCCCTCGAGCGCGCCGGCCTGCCCGGCGGCGAGGCGCGCATCGCTGCGCGCCGCCATCTCCAGCGCCTTGTCCGGCGTCGGCGTGATGTAGGCGTTGAGGTCCTTCGCGCGCTCCATCGCCTCGACATGCGCGGCGGCGAGCTCGCGCGCCGAGAAGCGCCTGGCCGAGAGGCCCGCGCGGGCCTCGGCGATCGTCAGGTCGGTCAGCGCGCTCATTCGATCACCTTTGGCACGACGAAGAACGCGCCGTCGCCGAGCTGCACGCGCTCCGGCGCGCAGGAGGTGACCGCGTCGGCGCGGCCGCCATCGGCGACGACGTCGGCGCGCTGCGACAGGACATGGCCGACGACCGAGGACATCGGCGCGACGTCCTTCGTGTCGACCTCGGAGAGTTGCTCGATCCAGGACATGATGCCCTGCAGCTCGCCCGCCATCCGCTCAAGGTCGGCGTCGGGAACCTTGATGCGCGCCAGCGTGGCGACGCGGGCCACCGTGGCTTTGTCCAGCGACATGGGGTAATCCATCCGGGCGTTGGGAAGGCGGGCCCGCCCGGGCCCGCGAAAACGCGCGGAAGCTACAAACTCCCATGCCGATCTGCAACCCGAGCGACCTGCCCGGAATGCTGCCGCGGCGCGCGCGGCTGATGGGTTTCGATGTCGGCGCGAAGACGATCGGCCTCGCCGTCTCCGACCCCGCGCTCACCCTCGCCTCCCCCATCGAGACGATCAGGCGCACGCGCTGGGCGCAGGACGCGGAGCGCATCCGCGCGCTCGTCGCCTACTGGGGCGTCGGCGGCTTCGTGGTCGGCATCGCCTTCAACATGGATGGCAGCGAGGGCCCGTCGGCGCAGCGCTGCCGCGCCTTCGCGCAGGGCCTGCTCGCGCTCGCCGACTTGCCGCTCGTGCTGCAGGACGAGAGGCTTTCCTCGCACGCCGCGGCCGAGGCGATGCGCGAGGCCGGCGCGCGGCGCGGGCGGCGCGAGGCGAACATCGACAGCGTGGCCGCGTCGGTCATCCTCCAGGACCTGCTCGACGCGCTTGCGCGGCGGCGGCGCGAGGATGGCCTGCAGGCGGGCTAGGCCATGCGGGCTACCGCTCGGCGGCAGCTTGCTGGTCCCGCTTCGCGGAGAGTAAAAGCCGAGGCATGAGCCCTCCAGCCGCAGACCTGTCCCCCGGATTCGCGCACCGGCACATCCTCGGCATCGAGGGCATGTCGCCCGCCGACATCACCGCGCTGCTCGACCTGTCGGAAGCCTATGTCGAGCAGAACCGCGCGCACGAGAAGAAGTCGAGCCTGCTGCGCGGCCGCACGGTGATCAACCTCTTCTTCGAGAACTCGACGCGCACGCGAACCTCCTTCGAGCTCGCTGGCAAGCGCCTGGGCGGCGACGTGATCAACATGTCGGCGGAGTCCTCCTCGGTGAAGAAGGGCGAGACGCTGATCGACACCGCGATGACGCTCAACGCGATGCTGCCCGACGTGCTGGTCGTGCGCCATCCGGACTCCGGCGCGGTCAAGCTGCTCTCCGAGAAGGTCGCCTGCGCGGTGATCAACGCCGGCGACGGCACCCACGAGCACCCGACCCAGGCGCTGCTCGACGCGCTCGCCATCAGGAGGCGCCGCGGGCGCCTCGCGGGCCTGCAGGTCGCGGTCTGCGGCGACATCCTCCACAGCCGCGTCGCGCGCTCCAACATCCACCTCCTCGGCGCGATGGGCGCGCGGGTGCGCGTCGTCGGCCCGCCCACGCTGATCCCCTCGGCGATCGAGCGCATGGGCGTCGAGGTCTTCCACGACATGCGCGCCGGCATCGCGGGCTGCGACATCGTGATGATGCTGCGGCTCCAGACCGAGCGCATGCAGGGCAGCTTCGTGCCCTCGGTGCGCGAGTACTTCCATTTCTACGGCCTCGACCGCGAGAAACTTGCCGCGGCGAAGCCGGACGCGCTGGTGATGCATCCCGGCCCGATGAACCGCGGCGTGGAGATCGACAGCGACCTCGCCGACGACATCGACCGCTCGCTGATACGCGAGCAGGTCGAGATGGGCGTCGCGGTGCGCATGGCCTGCCTCGACCTGCTGACGCGATCGCTGCGCTCCAACGCGGGGGGCGCGGCATGAAGCCGGACACGCAGCATGGCCGCATGCCGGGGCGCCGCGGCGGCCCAGCGATCGCCTATGTCGGCGCACGGCTCGTGGATCCCGCGACGGGCCTCGACCAGCGCGGCGGCGTGATCGTCGCGGATGGCCTCGTCGCGGATCTGGGCGCGCATCTGGCCCGCGCGGAGGCGCTGGGCAGCTCGGGCATCGAGGCCGTGGAATGCGGCGGCGCGGTGCTGGCGCCCGGCCTCGTCGACATGCGCGTGCAGCTGCGCGAGCCCGGCGAGGAGCACAAGGAGAGCTTCGCCTCGGCTTCCGCGGCGGCGGCGGCCGGCGGCGTCACCGCCATGGCGACGCTGCCGAACACCCTGCCGGTGATCGACGACCCGTCGCTGGTGGAGAGCGTCGCGCGCCGCGCGCGAGAGACGAGCCGCGTGAAGATCTTCGCCTATGCCGCGCTGACCCGCGGCCTCCAGGGCAAGGAGATCACCGAATTCGGCCTGCTGCGCGAGGCCGGCGCGCTCGGCTTCACCGACGCCACGGCCGCGGTCGCGAGCGCGACCGTGATGCGCCGCGCCCTCAGCTACGCCCGCGCGGTCGGCGGCCTCGTGGTGCAGCATCCCGAGGAACCCTCGCTGGCGCGCAACGCCAGCGCGACGGAGGGCGAGATAGCGACCAGGCTCGGCCTGCCCGCGGCCCCCGCCCTCGCCGAGGCGATGATGATCGAGCGCGACCTCAGGCTGGTCGAGCTCACCCGCGCGCCGCTGCATTTCGCGCATGTCTCGACGGCGGCTGGCATCGAGGCGATCCGGCGCGCGAAGCAGGCCGGCATGAAGGTGACCTGCGATACCGCGCCCTTCTACTTCGCGCTCAACGAGCTCGCCGTCGGCGACTACCGCACCTTCGCGAAGCTCTCGCCGCCGCTGCGCACCGAGGCCGACCGCCAGGCCATCGCGGAGGCCGTGGCCGACGGCACGATCGACGCCATCGCCTCGGACCATTCACCCCACGACCAGGACTCCAAGCGCCTTCCCTACGCGCAGGCCGCGGCCGGCGCGATCGGGCTCGAGACAC
>VGDA01000152.1 GCA_016869915.1 Alphaproteobacteria bacterium | reverse complement strand
CGTCGTTGAAGTCCCCGAGCACGGCGATGCCCGCCTCCGGATCCGCCTCCGCGAGGCGGCGCACGAAATCCGCGAGCACGCGCGCCTGGGCGAGGCGCTGTGCGTCGCCGGGCGCGGCGGGGACTGGTAGCACCCGAAATCCGGCTGGTCCTCCGACTTGGACTTCAGGTGCGCGGCGACGAGCACGATGCGCTGTCCCGCGACATCGAATTCCGCGGCGAGCGGCTTGCGGCTCCCGTCGCTGCCATCCGGCGCCGACCCCCAGGCTGGGTCGAGCGGCGCGACGCGCCCGGGATTGGCATCGAGGCTGCCATCCGCGCGCAACCCGACCGCGACATCCGCCGCGCCGCCGGGACGCGGCACGAAGCCGACCCGCGCCGGGTCGTAGAGGAAGGCGACGCGGATATTGCCGCCCGGGGCGCCGCCATCGGCGCCGTCCGCGGGATCGACCTGCGCCACCGCGTAGCGCGGGCCGCCCGCGGCGACGATCGCCGCGCGCAGCCGGTCATAGGTCCGCGCGGCGGAGACCGTGCCGCTGTCCACCGTCCCGTCGGAATCCTGGGTCTCGGAGAGCGCGAGGATCTCCGGCGCGCGCAGGGCGCCGGCGACCTGGCGCGCGATCGCTTCGAACTTCGCCGAGCGCGAGGTGCCGGCGAGGTTCTGGACGTTGAAGGCGGCGATCGAGACCTCGCCCGGCCGCGCCGGCGCCGCGACCTCGGGCGCGAGCCCTCCGGGCTCGAACGCGGGCGGCGCGGTGAGCAGCAGGCGCCAGGCGGCGAAGGCGTAGTCGACCACGCCCTACACGTCGCCGAGCCGGTCGCCGACCCGCGCGCGTGGCATCGAAGCCGATCCGATCAGCGCGTCGTCGGCGACGAGGCGCCCGGCCGGCCCGCCACCGGGGCCCGCCACCATCGCGCCGCGCGCGCTGCGCAAGCCCGAGCCGGCGCCGAGGTCGGGCAGGATCGTGATCTCGCCGAAGGAATTGCGCGGCCCGATCGCGACCGCCCCGGCGGCCCGCACGCGCATGCCCTCCAGCGTCTCGTCGAAGTCGGTCGCGTTGGCCGCGGGATCGAAGCGGTGCGCCGGCCCCTCGACGCTGCCGCCGATATCCGGCGCGATGCGCGCGGGCGGCGCGCGGTCGGCGGCGCCGATGGTCGTCGGCGCCGGCAGGGGGACGCCGCGCGCCACGACCGCGATCGCAGCCTGCGCCACCTGCGTGACCGAGAGGCTGTTGCCTCCGCCGCGATGCTCGACGACGAGGCCCGAGACGCGCGCCGCGTCGCCCGGGGCGACGCCCGGCGTCGTGGACCCGGTGGCGACGAAGATCGCATCCGAGGTCCAGGGGTCGCCGTCGCCGCCCGGCCGCGCGTCCTGCAGGAAGAAGCCGCGGCGCGCACCGGAGGAGAGAACGGCCGTCACCACCCCTTCGACGCCATCGACGCGCTCGCCCAGCAGGGGCGAGACATGGCCGCGTCCCTGGACCTGCTGGATCGTCTCGGCGGCAAGGCCGCCGCCGGCGAGCAGGAGGATGGGGAGGAGAAGGCGGGCGAGGATCATCGGGCTCACGTCGCGACCGGAGGACGAGCCATCCTCGCGCCGATCCATCCTGGCCGCGCGCCTGCATCCGGACTAGGCCGCGCTGGCTGGAGGAACCTCCTGCCCCTACCATCGGACGATGGACGCGAATCGCATCTACCATGTGTGCCGCGCCGACGAATGGCGCGCGGCCAGGGCCGCGGGCAGCCATGCCGGCTCGTCGCAGGACCTCGCCGATGGCTTCATCCACTGCTCCGACGCCTCGCAGGTCGTCGCCAGCGTGGCGAAGCACCGCGCGGGCCAGGACGGGCTCGTGATCCTCGAGATCGACGCCGCCTCGCTCGGCGCGACGCTGCGCTGGGAGGCGTCGCGCGGCGGCGCCCTCTTCCCGCACATCCACGGCGTGCTGCCGGTCGCGGCGGTGCTGCGCAGCGCGGCGCTTCCGCTCGGCGCCGACGGGCGCCATCTCTTCCCCTGGGGGCTCGGCACGCCATGAGCATCGGTTCCATCGCGATGCGCGCGCTGCGCTGCCTCGACGCCGAGGACGCGCATCGCGCTGCCATCCTGGCGCTGCGCGCCGCGGCGCCGGTGCTGCGCGGGGGCGGCGACGATCCCGTGCTCGCGACGCGGCTCTGGGGCCTCGACTTCCCCAACCCCGTCGGCCTCGCCGCGGGCTTCGACAAGCACGCGGAAGCCCCCGACGCGCTGCTCGGCCTCGGCTTCGGCAGCGTCGAGATCGGGTCGGTGACGCCGCGCCCGCAGCCCGGCAACCCGCGCCCGCGCGTCTTCCGGCTTCCCGAGGACAGCGCGGTCATCAACCGCTATGGCTTCAACAGCGAGGGCATCGACGCGGTCGCCGCGCGGCTGGCGCGGCGCGCGCGGCGCGGCGTGCTCGGCGTCAACCTCGGCAAGAACAAGGAGACCGTCGACGCCGCCGACGACTATGCGCGCGGCGCGGCGGCGCTGGCGCGCTTCGCCGACTACATGGTCGTCAACGTCTCCTCGCCCAACACGCCCGGCCTGCGCGCGCTGCAGGACCGCGCGGCGCTCGACGGGCTTCTCGCGCGCGTGCAGGAGGCGATGGGCGCTGGCGCGCCGCCGCTGCTCGTGAAGATCGCGCCCGACATGGCGCGCGAGGACCTCGCCGACATCGCCGAGGTCGCGCTCGCGCGCGGGCTCGCGGGCATCATCGTCTCCAACACCACGATCGCGCGGCCGCCCGGGCTGCGCGGCGCGGCGCGCGGCGAGGCGGGCGGCCTCTCCGGCCGGCCTCTGCTCGGGCCATCGACCGAGGTGCTGCGCGAGATGCGTCGCCTGACCGGCGGGCGCATCGCGCTGGTCGGGGTCGGCGGGATCGCCTCCGGCGCCGACGCCTACGCGAAGATCCGCGCCGGCGCGTCGCTGGTGCAGCTCTACACCGCGCTGGTCTACGAGGGGCCGGGCCTGGTCGCGCGCATCCGGCGCGAACTCGCCGCGCTGCTGCGCCGCGACGGCTTCGCCTCGGTCGCGCAGGCGGTCGGTGCCGACGCCTGACGCCGGGCCCGCGCGCAGCGGCGCGCGGCCTCAGACCGAGGTGAGGTAGAGCTCGCTCGCCTCGCGCGTCACCGGGCCAGGCCTGCCGTCGCCCACCTGCCTTCCGTCGATCCGCGTGACCGGCGTGACGCCGCCCAGCGTGCCGGTGACGAAGGCTTCGTCGGCCGAGTAGACCTGCGCGAGGGTGAAGTCGCATTCGCGCGCGACATGGCCCGCCGCGCGCCACGCCGAGACGACGCTCGCCTGCGTGATGCCCTTGAAGCTGAAGGCGCCGGTCGAGGTCCAGATCTCGCGGCCGCGCACGATGAAGAAGTTCGTGGAGTTGCAGCTCGCCACGAAGCCGCGGGGGTCGAGCATCAGCGCCTCGTCGGCGCCCGCCGCGATCGCCTGGATCAGCGCCTGGATCAGGTTGAGGCGGCTATGCGAGTTGAGCCGCAGGTCGAAGGCGTCCGGGCCCGTGGTGCGGAAGGTCGAGGTGAAGAGCGCGTAGCCGCGCGCCTTGGCCTCGGGCACGGGGGTCTTGTACTCCGCGACGATCACGATCGTCGCCGGCCCGACCACGAAGCGCGGGTCCTGGTTGGGCGTGCGCTTGAGCCCGCGCGTCACCATCAGCCGCAGGTGGGCGCCGTCGGCCATGCCGTTGCGCGCCAGCGTCTCGGCGATCGCCGCCTTGAGGCCCTCGCGCGTCATGCCGATGTCGATCGCGATCGACTTCGCGCCCTCGAACAGCCGTTCGAGATGCGCCTCGAGGCTGATGATCCGGCCGCGCACCAGGCGCAGCCCCTCCCACACGCCGTCGCCGAGCACGAAGCCGCTGTCGAAGACCGAGACGCGGGCCTCGGCGCGCGGCACGAAGTCGCCGTTCACGTAGACGAGGACGGATTCGTTGCGCGGGTCGGGCAGGTAGCCCTGCGCGCTCTTCGCCTGCGGTTGTTCCATGGTCGGCCTGCCTGTCCTCAGAGTCGGAATTCCTGGTGGCGCGCGATGAAGGCGCGCGTGCGCTGCTCGCGCGGCGCCTTGAGCACCTCGTCGGGCGTCCCCTGCTCGAGGATCCGGCCATCGGCGAGGAAGAGCACGCGCGTCGCCACGTGGTACGCGAAGCCAAGCTCGTGGGTGACGAGCAGCATCGTGCGGCCCTCGCGCGCGAGGGACTGGATCGTGCCGAGCACCTCGCCCACGAGCTCGGGGTCGAGCGAGGAGGTCGGCTCGTCGAAGAGCAGGACCTCCGGGTCCATGGCCAGCGCGCGCGCGATCGCCACGCGCTGCTTCTGCCCGCCGGAGAGATGGGCGGGATAGGCATCCGCCTTCTCGGCGAGGCCGACGCGCGCGAGCTCCGCGAGGGCGCGGCCCCGCGCCTCGGCCTCGGGCATGCGGCGCACGACGCGCGGGCCCTCCATGACGTTGCCCAGCGCCGTCATGTGCGGGAAGAGGTTGAACTGCTGGAACACCATGCCGACGCGCTGGCGGACGGGCACGAGCTCGGCCTCGCGGTATTCGCGCGCGCCGCCGGCGCCCGCGCGGCCGAGCGCGACGCCGTCGAGCTCGAGGGTCCCGGCGTCGGGGATCTCCATGAAGTTGAGGCAGCGCAGCAGCGTGCTCTTGCCCGAGCCCGAGGCGCCGAGGACGGCGACGCGCTCGCCGCGCGCCACGTCGAGGTCGATGCCGCGCAGCACCTGGTTGTCGCCGAAGCGCTTGGCGAGCGCGCGCACGCGCAGAAGCGGTCGGTGGTCGGCCATGTCAGTCGCTCCGCGCCAGCCTGCGCTCGAGGAAATAGGTGAGGCGCACGAGCGGCCACAGGCAGCAGAAGAAGAGGATGGCGATCGCGGTGTAGGCCTCGATCGGGTTGAAGTTGAGCGAGGCGATCAGCCGGCCCTGCTGCAGCAGCTCGACATAGGCTATCGCCGAGGCGAGCGTGGTCATCTTGAAGACCTCGATCGCGCGGTTGGTGAGCGCGGGCAGCATGCGCCGCACGGCCTGCGGCAGGATCACGCGGCGCATCGCCTGTGCCTGCGTCATGCCGATCGCGCGCGCGCCCTCCCACTGGCCGGGCTCGATCGACTGGATGCCGCCGCGGAAGATCTCGCCCGCGAAGGCGGCGGAGTTGAGCGAGATGCCGAGCGCGGCGGCGGCGAGCTTGTCGACCTCGAAGGGCAGCAGGATCGGCAGCGCGAAGTAGAACCAGAGGATCTGCACGAGCACGGGCGTGTTGCGGAAGAACTCGACGAAGGCGCCCGCGGGCAGGCGGATCCATGCCGAGCGCGCGCTGCGCGCGAGCCCCACGGCCAGTCCGAGCGCGAGGCCGAGCGCGAGGCAGATCGCGAAGAGCCGCAGCGTGCCCGCCGCGCCGGCGAGCAGCGCCTCGTGGTTGTCGAGGACGGAGGCGAAGTCCCAGCGATGGCCCATCAGCGCACCGTGGAATCGCCGCTGGCCGCGAGGCGCCGCTCCACGCGCCGCGCGGCCTGGCTGGCCGCGAAGATGACGACGAAGTAGGCGAGCGCCGCGACCGTGAAGGACTCGAGTGGCCGGAAGCTGCGCTGCGAGATCTCGTTCGCGGCGTAGAGCAGGTCGGCGTAGGAGATCGTCGCGACGAGCGTGGTCGTCTTCATGAGCTCGATCGCGCGCTCCATGAAGGCCGGGATCATGCGCTTGACCGCCTGGGGCAGCACGACGCGGCGCAGCGCCTGCGGCCGCGTCATGCCGATGGCGCGCGCCGCCTCCCACTGGCCGCGCTCGACCGAGGCGATGCCGGCGCGGAAGACCTCGGCGAAGAAGGCCGCGGACTGGATCGAGAAGGTCGTCGCCGCCGCCATGAAAGGCGTCATCTCGATGCCCGCGACCAGCGGCAGCGCGAAGTAGAACCAGAAGAGCTGCACCAGCGGCGGCGTCGTGCGGAAGACCTCGATCACGAAGCCCGACGGCCAGGAGGCGAGGCGCCGCCGCGACAGCCGCAGCAGTGCCAGCGCCAGCCCGAGCGCGACGCCGACCACCAGCGCCGTGCCGGTCACGCGCAGCGTGTTCAGCAGCCCGGCGGCGAGCAGGTCGGCGTTCGCGAGGACGGGGCCGAAGTCCCAGCGATACATGCCGGGAGGCCGCGCGTCAGTTCATGAGTTCCTTCATGACCGGCGGCGCCAGCTTCGGGTCGAGGCCGAAATCGGCGAGCGCGGCCTCGTACCATTTCTGGGTCTGGCCACTGCGGTAGTAGGCGGCGATCTCCTTGTCGACCCAGGCGCGGAAGGCCTCGTCCTCCTTGCGCAGCGCGACGCTCGAGGGCTGCGAGTTCGCGGGCGTCGGCACTACGATCTTGCCCTTGCCGAGGCGCTGGCGCGCGGCCAGCAGCGGCGGGTGGAAGAGGCAGACCGCGTCGGCGCGGCCCGCCTGGAAGGCGGCTATGGCCTCGGCGTTGCCGG
This sequence comes from Alphaproteobacteria bacterium, assembly GCA_016869915.1. Taxonomy (GTDB): domain Bacteria; phylum Pseudomonadota; class Alphaproteobacteria; order CACIAM-22H2; family CACIAM-22H2; genus CAIOSQ01. The sequence goes on along the minus strand of VGDA01000152.1, from coordinate 1,588 downwards.
GGTAGCGCTGGATCTCCGCCTTCGAGGCGTGCTCGCTCACCCAGCGGTCCATCGTCGTGCCCTGCGGCGCGGCGATACGCACGCCCGCGCGGTCGAGGTCCGCCCATGCCTTGACGGGCAGGTCCTCGCGCGCGAGCACGGCCAGCGAGTAGAAGAGCAGCGGCGAGTCCGGGAAGTCGACCGCCTGCTTGCGCTCGGCGGTGGCGTCGAGCATGAACATCATGTCGATCTTGCCGCCCTGCAGCGCCGCGATCGCGTTCGCCCAGGTGACCTCGACGGCCTCGAACCGCGCGCCCAGCGTCTGCGCCATGGCCTTGCCCATGGAGATGCCGAGGCCGGAGGACCATTCGCCGGTGCGCGGGTCCTTCGAGTACCAGGGCGGCGCCTGGGTGACGCCGACGCGCAGCACGCCGCGCTTCTTCACCTCGTCGAGCGTCCCGGCGGCCTGCGCCGCGGCGCCCGAGGCGATGCCCGTGGCGAGCGCGCAGGCGGCGGCGCCGCGCAGAAGGTTGCGTCTGTCGATGGCCATGATGTCCCCCTTGGATCCCTCGGCGTGGACGATACGTCGCGGCCGCCGCGCATGCCAGAGCCTGGCGGCGCGGCGCGCGGGCCCCGGCCCCGGCCTCAGCGCTGGCCGCGCACGCGCCAGCCGTCGAGCCAGTCGCGCATCCGGTAGAGGTTGCCGACCAGCGGCATGAACCACGGGTTGCCCGTGTAGAGCGGCATCGTGCGAAGCGGCAGGCGCGAGAAGGCCGAGGCGCGGTTGGCGCCGCCGAGGATCATGCGCGCGGCGCAGCGCCCGAGATGCGTCATCGGCACCACGCCGCTGCCGTTGCAGCCGAGCGCGAAATGCACGCCGTCGTGCACGCCGACATGTGGCAGCATGTCGAGCGCGAAGGCGACGTTGCCCTTCCAGGCATGGGTGATGCGCGTGCCCGCGAGGCCGGGCAGCAGGTCGACGAGGCAGCGATGCAGCCGCGCGCCGCCATGGCGCGCCGGCTCGTCGCGGATGCTCGCGCGGCCGCCGAACAGGATGCGCGAGAGGTCGGGCGCGGGCCTGAAGTAGTAGAGGATCTTCTTGGTGTCGCCGTAGACGCGCAGCCTCGGCAGCAGCGCGCGCACCCGCGCCTCGCCGATCTCCTCCGTCGCGATCATGTAGCTCGCGACGGGGACCACGCGCCGGCGGTGCCAGGGCGTGGCCGGGCCCGTGTAGCCGTTGGTCGCGACCATCAGCGCGCGCGCCTCGACCTCGCCCGCGCTGGTGCGCGCGCGGAAGACGCCGCCCTCGCGGCTCCAGCCCTCGAAGGACACGCCGCTCGCCAGCGTCGCGCCATGGCGGCGCGCGGCCTCGGCGAGGCCCTGGACGTAGCGCGCGGGATGCAGCCCGCCGGCGCGCGTGATGACGAGCCCGCCATGGTAGCGATCGGTCGCGAGCTCCTCGCCGACGCGCGCGCGGTCGAGCACCTCGGCGGTGTCGCGCCCACTGGCGTTGAGCATGTCGGCGCGCCGGCGCAGCGCGTCGAGCGCCTTGGGCGCGTGGGCGCCGACGAAGCGCCCGCAGCGGCGATAGGCGCAGTCGATGCCCTCG
>VGDA01000151.1 GCA_016869915.1 Alphaproteobacteria bacterium | reverse complement strand
CCGCGCGCGAGCGCGGATGGGAGGGGTGGCGCCGCGCGGCAGCGCGGCGACGGGGAGGGAAATGGTGCCGGAGGCCAGGCGCCCGCGGCAGGACGCCGATCGCCCCGATGCCCGCTTCCGCGCCGATCCATTGACTCGCTGCCAGCCCATGTCATATCGATAACGAACATTCATTATTGATTGAACCAATGCCCAGGCTCTCGGACGACCAGCAGGCCGCGCGGCGCGAGCGGCTTCTCGACGCGGCGGAACTCTGCTTCGCGCGCTCCGGATTCCACGCCACGACCATGGCCGAGATCGCGCGCGAGGCGCGGGTCAGCGCCGGCGCCGCCTATGTGTGGTTCGCCTCCAAGGAGGACCTGATCGCCGGCATCGCGGCGCGGGACCGCGCGCGCTTCGCCGCCGACTTCGAGGCGATCGCAGAGGCGCCAGACTTCGCCGAGGCGCTCGAGGCCTGCGCGCGCTTCCACGTCGTCGAGCGGCCCGCGCACAAGCGCCGGCTGATGGTCGAGCTCGCCGCGGAATCCACCCGCAACGAGGCCGTCGCGCGCAGCTTCCGCAGCGTCGACCGCACCGTGCGCGAGTCCCTCATGCGCGCGCTCGAGCGCCAGGTCGCCGCGGGGCGCATCGCCCCGGCCATGCCGCCCGCGCGCCTCGTGCCGGTGCTCATGGTCCTGGGCGACGGGCTCTTCCTGCGCCGCGCCATCGATCCCGCCGCGGATCCGGAGGCCCTGATCGCCTCGCTGATGGAGATGCTGCGCCACGTCCTGGGACCCGCTCCCGCGCGGAAGCGACGCAAGCGCGGCGCGAGGCGGCCATGACGCATGCGCTGCGCCTGGCGCTCGCCCTGGCCCTTGCCGGGGCGGCGACCTCCGCCTTGCCCGCGCACGACGCCACGGCGACGGAGGCGCCGCCGATGGCCGTCACCACGATCGCCGCGACACGCGGCCCGGTCGTCGAGACCGTGCTGGTCGATGGCAGCCTCGTCGCGCGCGACGAAGTCCTCGTCGGGCCCCAGGTCGAGGGGCTGCGCGTCGTCGAGCTCCTCGCCGAGGAGGGCGACGCTGTCGCCGCCGGCCAGCCGCTCGCGCGGCTCGACCGCAGCGGCCTTGACATCCAGCTGGCGCAGAACGACGCCGCGCTCGCCCGCGCTGCGGCGGCCATCGCGCAGGCGCGCAGCCAGGTCGCGCAGGCGGAGGCCGCCGACCAGGAGGCCGCGAGCGCGCTCGAGCGCAGCCGCAGCCTCGCGCGCTCCGGCGTCGCCTCGGCGGAGGCGCTCGACCAGCGCCTCGCCGCCGCGCGCGGGGCCGCCGCGCGGCTCGCCGCCGCGCGCGAGGGCCTCGTCGTCGCCGAGGCCGAGCGCCGACAGGTCGAGGCGCAGCGCCGCGACATCGAGCTGCGCCTCGCGCGCAGCACCGTCGAGGCGCCGCGCGCGGGCATCGTCAGCCGCCGCGCGGCGCGGGTCGGCGCCATCGCCTCGATGGCGGGCGAGCCGCTCTTCCGCATCGTCGCCGATGGCGCGATCGAGCTCGAGGCCGAGGTACCCGAGATCCGGCTCGCGCGCCTCGCCCCGGGCCAGAAGGTGCGCGTCGAGCTCGCCGGGCTGCCGCCCCTCGAGGGCCGCATCCGCCTGCTTCCTTCAGAAGTCGACCGCGCCACGCGGCTCGGCAGGCTGCGCATCGCGCTGCCGCTCGATCCCGGGCTGCGCGTCGGCCGCTTCGCGCGAGGCACGATCGAGACCGCGCGGCGCGAGGCGATCTCGCTGCCGCTCTCCGCGGTGCGCTTCGAGGAGCGCGAGGCCTCGGTGCAGGTCGTCGCGGCGGGCCGCGTCGCGACGCGGCGCGTCGCGCTCGGCGCGATCGTCGGCGGTCGCGCCGAGATCGCCAGCGGCCTCGCCGAGGGCGAGAGCGTCGTGCTGCGCGCCGGCGCCTTCCTGCGAGATGGCGACGCCGTGCGCGACGCCGGGCCAGCGCGATGAGGATCGACGTCTCCGCCTGGGCCATCCGCAACCCGATCCCGCCGATCGTCCTGTTCCTCGTCCTTGGCGTGCTCGGCGTCGTCGCGTTCCGAGGCTTGCCGATCACGCTCTTCCCCAACATCGACATCCCGATCGCGATGGTGACGGTGACGCAGGCGGGCGCCGCGCCGGAGGAGCTCGAGAAGCAGGTCACGCGCCGGATCGAGGACGCCGTCGCGGGCATCGCGGGCGTGAAGCACGTCATCTCGAAGGTGACCGACGGCCAATCGCTGACCACGATCGAGTTCCGCATCGAGACTCGCATCGACCGCGCGGTCAGCGACGTGAAGGACGCGATCGCCAGGATACGCTCCGACCTGCCGCGCGCGATCGACGAGCCGATCGTCCAGCGCCTCGACGTCGCCGGGCTGCCGATCCGCGTCTACGCCGCGGACTCGCCGGCCCGCTCGATCGAGGAGTTGTCCTGGTTCGTCGACGACGTCGTGATCCGGCGCCTGCAGGCGCTGCGCGGCGTCGGCTCGGTCGAGCGCATCGGCGGCGCCACGCGCGAGATCCGCGTCCTTCTCGATCCCGCGCCCCTCGCCGCGCTGGGCGTGACCGCGGCCGAGGTGAACCGCCAGCTCCGCGCGACGCGCGTCGACCTCGCGGGCGGCCGCGTCGAGCTCGGCGGGCAGGAACAGGCCGTGCGCACGCTCGCGGCGGCCAGCCGCATCGCGCAGCTCGAGGAGACGAAGCTCGTCATCGGCGGCGGGCGCACGCTGCGCCTCGCCGACGTCGCGTCGATCGAGGATGGCATCGCCGAACCGCGCAGCTTCGCGCGGCTCGACGGGCGCCCGGTCGTCGCCTTCGCGATCTCCCGCGCGCGCGGCGCCAGCGACGCGACCGTGACCGACCTCGTGGACAGGGAGCTCGAGGCGATCCGGGGCGCCAATCCCGGCACGGGCTTCGCCGCGATCGACGGCACCGTGCGCTACACGCTCGGAAACTACCGCTCGGCGATGCGCGCGCTCGTCGAGGGCTCCGTCCTCGCGGTGCTCGTCGTCTTCGCCTTCCTGCGCGACCTGCGCGCCACGATCATCTCGGCGGTCGCGCTCCCGCTGGCCGCGATCCCCGCCTTCTGGGCGATGAGCGCGCTCGGCTTCTCGCTCAACCTCGTCAGCCTGCTCGCCATCACGCTGGTGACCGGCATCCTGGTCGATGACGCGATCGTCGAGGTCGAGAACATCGTGAGGCACATACGCATGGGCAAGTCGCCCTACCGCGCCGCGCTCGAGGCCGCCGACGAGATCGGCCTCGCGGTCATCGCGATCACCCTCACCATCGTCGCGGTCTTCGCGCCGGTGAGCTTCATGGGCGGCATACCGGGCCAGTACTTCATGCAGTTCGGCCTGACGGTCGCGGCGGCGGTGCTGTTCTCGCTGCTGGTGGCGCGGTTGCTGACGCCGCTGCTCGCCGCCTATTTCATGCGCCCCGACGCGCGCCCCGAGGCCGAGGGGCGCATGACCGCGGCCTATGCCCGGATCCTCGGCTGGTCGGTGCGCAGGCGCTACGCGGCCGTGGCCGTCGGCATGGCGCTCTTCGCGGCGTCGATCGCGGGCACGCGGCTGCTGCCCTCCGGCTTCCTGCCGCCCGAGGACAAGGCGCGCTCGATCTTCGCGATCGAGCTGCCGCCCGGCGCGCGGCTCGCCGACACCGAGGCGATGTCGGACCGCATCCTCGCGCGGCTGCGCGCGCTGCCCGAGGTGGCGAGCGTCTTCGTCGATGGCGGTCGCGTGCTCGGCTCGGGCCAGGAGGTCCGCAAGGCCTCGATCGTGATCAACTTCGTCCCCAAGGACCAGCGCGCGCGCAGCCAGGCCGTGCTGGAGCAGGCCGTGGGCGCGATCCTCGCCGACGTCCCGGACATCCGCTTCTGGATCGTCAAGGACAACGGCCAGCGCGCGCTGACGCTGCTGGTCGTCGGGCCGGACCCCCGGGCGGTGGAGGACGCCGCCCGCGCGCTCTACGCCGAGATGCGCCGCCTGCCGCTGCTCGCCAACGCTACCTCGACCATCCCGCTCGACCGGCCGGAGCTTCGCGTCGTGCCGCGCGGCGAACTCGCCGCGGCGCTCGGCGTCTCGACCGACGCGATCTCCGAGACCGTGCGCATCGCCACGATCGGCGACGCGGGCGGCAACCTCGCGCGCTTCGACGCCGGCGATCGCCTCGTCCCCATTCGCGTGCAGCTCGAGGAATCGGCGCGCGGCGACACGCGCCTCGTCGACACGCTGCGCCTGCCCGCGCGCGACGGCACGACGGTGCCTCTCGCCACCGTCGCGTCCTTCGAGCTCGGCCGCGGCATCACCAGCATCGACCGCTACGACCGTGCGCGGCGCATCGCGCTGGAGGCCGACCTGCGCGGCACCGACGCGCTGGGCGCGGCGATCGCCTCGGTACGCGACAGCGAGGCCGCGCGCGCGCTGCCGCCGGGCGTCGAACTGCGGCAGTCCGGGGACGCGGAGGTGATGGCCGAGGTCTTCGCCGGCTTCGCCTTCGCCATGGGCGCCGGCCTGCTCATGGTCTACGGCGTGATGGTGCTGCTGTTCCGCGGCTTCCTGCAGCCGCTGACCATCCTCTTCTCCCTGCCGCTGTCGATCGGCGGGGTGATCCTCGGCCTGCTGCTGACCGGCAACGCGATCAGCATGCCCGTCGTCATCGGCATCCTGATGCTCATGGGCATCGTGACCAAGAACGCCATCCTGCTGGTGGACTTCGCCGTCGAGGCGGTCGCGCGCGGCATGCCCCGCGACGAGGCGATCGTCGAGGCCGGGCGCAAGCGCGCGCGGCCGATCGTCATGACCACGATCGCGATGATCGCCGGAATGGTGCCGGCCGCGCTCGCGCTCGGCGACGGCGGCGAGTTCCGCGCGCCGATGGCGATCGCGGTGATCGGGGGCCTCGCCGTGTCGACGATGCTGTCGCTGCTCTTCGTCCCCGCCGCCTTCTGCGTCGTCGACGACATCGAGGGCGCGCTCGCGCGACGGCTGCGCCCGCTCGCCGGGCCGACGGACGAGCCGCCACCCGCGCTTGACGCCGGCGGCCCGCGCAAGGCCTGATCCTCGTCCCGCGCGACCCACGAGCAGCGCCAGATGACCGAGCAGCGCCAGCCGCCCCGCCATCGCCTCCTGGAGCCGGGCGACCCCGCGCCCTGGTTCGTCCAGCGTTCCACGAGCGCCGAGCGCTACCATTTCGACACCGCCGCGGGGCGCTGGATCGTCCTGTGCTTCCTCGCCACCGCCGGCGACGCCGCGGGCCGCGAGGCGCTGCGCCTGGCGGAGAGCTGCGCCGACCTCTTCGACGACCGCTTCGCGAGCTTCTTCGGCGTCAGCCTCGACCCCGAGGACGAGCGGCAGGGGCGCCTCGTGCAGCGCCTGCCGGGGATCCGGCACCTCTGGGACCGCGACGCGGAGGCAAGTCGCGCCTTCGGCTGCGTGCCCGTCGACCCGACGCCCGGCCGCATCGAGGCGTTGCGCCGCTGGGTCGTCCTCGACCCAATGCTGCGGGTGCGCCGCATCCTGCCCTTTCAAGGTCCCGATTCGGGTCGAGCGGAGATGGAGCGGATCCTGCGCGCCCTGCCGCCCCCCGCCCTTCATGCCGGCATCGAGGCGCATGCGCCGGTCCTCGTCCTGCCCGAGGTCTTCGAGCCGGCCTTCTGCCGCCGCCTCGTGTCGCTGCACGAGGCGCATGGCGGCGAGGATTCGGGCTTCATGCGGGAGGTCGACGGCAGGACCGTCGCGGTGAAGGACCACGCGCACAAGCGGCGCAGCGACTACCTGATCGAGGACGAGGCGCTGATGGAGGCGACGCGCCAGCGCGTGCGCCGGCGCATCGTCCCGGAGATCCGCAAGGCGCACCAGTTCCAGGTGACGCGCATGGAGCGCTACATCGTCGCCTGCTACGACGGCGCGACGGGAGACCATTTCCGCCCCCACCGCGACAACACCACGCGCGGCACGGCGCATCGCCGCTTCGCCGTGTCGATCGCGCTCAACGAGGGCTACGAGGGCGGCGAGCTGGTCTTCCCGGAGTTCGGGCCGTGCCGCTACAAGGTCGGTGCCGGCACCGCGATCGTCTTCTCCTGCTCGATGCTCCACACGGTGCTGCCGGTGACGTCGGGGCGGCGCTACATGTTCCTGCCCTTCCTCTACGACGACGAGGCGGCGCGCCAGCGCGAGGAGAACAACGCGTTCCTCGGCGAGGGCATCGGCCAGTACAGCAGCGCATCCTCGCCCCCGCCCGCGCGCGGCGATTGAAGCGGCGACGCGCCGCCGGTAGCGTCGGCGCGCCAACGACAGGGGGAAAGCGATGGCCACCGGCTTCCACGGGATCTACCCGATCCTCTATGCCTTCTTCGACGCCCAGGGCCGGCTCGACCGCGGCGCGATGCGCGCGCAGGTCGAGGCCTGCGTCCGGCATGGCGCGCATGGCCTCGCGGTGCTCGGCCTCGCGACCGAGACCTACAAGCTGCAGACGCCGGAGCGCCGCCAGGTGCTCGAATGGGCGGCGGAGGACCTGCGCGGGCGCATCCCGCTCGCGGTGACCATCGCCGAGCCCTCGGTCGCGGGGCAGGTGGAGTTCGCGCGCGCGGCGAAGTCGGTCGGCGCCTCCTGGGTGATCCTGCAGCCGCCGCCCGCGCCCGGCCTGCCCGAGATCGAGTACGTGCGCTTCTTCGGCGCGGTCGCCGAGAAATGCGAGCTGCCGCTCGCGGTGCAGAACGCCGCGGGGCTGATCGCGGTGTCGCTGTCCAATGCCGGGCTGGTGGCGCTCAACCGCAACCATCCCAACGTCGCGCTGCTCAAGGGCGAGGGCCCGGTGATCGGCATCCAGCGGCTGGTCGAGGAGACGCAGGGCGTCTTCGACATCTTCAACGGCCGCGCGGGGCTCGAGCTCACCGACAACCTGCGCGCCGGATGCGCGGGCATGATCCCGGCGCCGGAATGCTTCGACGTGCAGGTGCGCATCTACGAGCTGATGCGCCACGGGACGAAGGAAGCCGAGGCCGAGGCCGAGCGCCTCTACCGCGAGATCCTGCCGCTGATCACGCTGCTGATGACCACGATCGAGAACTTCCTGTGCTACGGCAAGCGCATCGTCGCGCGGCGCCTCGGCATCGCCGAGGTGCATGGCCGCGCGCCGTTCCAGTCGCCGACGCCCTTCGGCCTCGCCGCCGTCGAGCGCGCCTCGGCCTTCCTGCGGCCCTACGAGGTGTGAGCGCGGGTCAGCGCGGCGACAGGCGGAACCGCGTGTCGCCGTCGCGCTCGACCTGGGCGACGAGGTCGACCTCCCAGTCCAGGTAGCCCTTCATCGCCTGCTCGACGCCGGCCTCCTTGTCGTAGGGCCGGTACCAGACGTCGATCGTCTCGTCGGCGAGCGCGGTGGCGCCGCGCTCGAGCGGCAGGCCCGCGGCTTTCCAGCCGCGCGTGCCGCCGAGGAGGACGCGTGCGTCGCGCCCCGCGAGCTCCGGCACGGCAAGCCGCGCGAGGATTCCGTCGGACGAGGCGAGCACGATCATGCGCCCCGCCGGCAGCCGCGCGAGCGCGCGGTCGAGCCGTCCGCGCATCGCCCAGGAGGCGCCGGGCACGTGGCCGTCGCGATAGCGCAGGCTGGTGTCGAGGTCGACGACGCAGGCGGTGCCGGCCTCGAGCATCGCCGCCAGCGCCGGCGGGTCGACGAAGTCGCAGGCGATGGCGCCAAGGCCCGGCACGTGCACGGGCTCGGGGCCGGCGACGAGGTCCTGGCCCTCCAGCGCGCGGTCGAGCACGTGCACCTCCCAGCCCAGCTGGTGGAGCCAGGACGCGGTCATGATCGAGCGCGTGCCGGTGTCGCAGGCCAGCACGATGCGCGCGCCCAGCGTGCCGACATAGCGGTCGGTCGCCTGCACGAGCTGGCCGCCCGGCGCGGAGCGGAAGCCCGGCAGGTGGCCGGCCTCGTATTCGCGCGGGTCGCGCACGTCGAAGCGGAAGAGCGTGCGGCGGTCGGACTCCTCCTCGAAGGCGGCGAGGGCCGCGCGGTCGACGAAGGTCAGGGCGAAGCGCCGCGCCACCGCGTCG
>VGDA01000150.1 GCA_016869915.1 Alphaproteobacteria bacterium | reverse complement strand
GTCCGGCGCGCGCCATCTCCTTCGCGAGTTCGCGCGCGAGCTTCTCGCGGTCGACGGATTCGATCACGTCGAACAGCGCCACGGCCTCGCGCGCCTTGTTCGTCTGCAGCGGGCCGATGAGGTGGAGTTCGAGGTCCGGGTAGCGGGCCTTGAGCTGGGGAAACTTGGCGGCGGCCTCCTGCACGCGGTTCTCGCCGAAGACGCGCTGGCCCGCGTCGAGCGCGGCCTGGACGGCATCGGCGCCGAAGGTCTTCGAGACCGCGACGAGCGTGACGGAGGCGGGATCGCGGCCCGCGCCGCGCGCGGCATCGGCGATCCGGGCGCGTACCGCGCCGATTGCGGCACCAATCAAAGAAGACAAGATTTAGCCTAGCTGTCGTTGCTATGGAGGTTGTCTGTCCAAGGCCGGGCTGGTGGGTCGTGGCTGCGAGACACGCAACCCCCGACGCGTAGCCCCGGATGGACGTCCATGAGAATGCCCGAACGACGGTGCACAGTCGAATGCTGATGGTGGAGCGGCTGCGGTCCGGATGGAGCGTGGCGCAGGTCGCCGCCGCGCAGGGCGTCGATCCGCGCACGGTGCGCAAGTGGCGCGCTCGCCACGCCAGCGAAGGCGAGGCCGGGCTGCGCGACCGCTCCTCGCGCCCGCACAGCTCCCCGAACCGGACGGCGCCGGCGGCCGAGGCGGTGATCGAGGCGCTCCGGCGCCAGCGGCTGAGCGGGCCGGCGATCGCCCGGCGGCTGGGCCGGCCGGTCTCGACGGTCGGGGTCGTGCTGCGCCGGCGCGGGCTCGGCCGCCTGGCGGCCCTCGATCCGCGCGTGCCGGTCGTGCGCTACGAACGCGAACGGCCGGGCGAGCTGATCCACATCGACACCAAGAAGCTCGGCCGCATCGACGGCATCGGCCACCGCATCACCGGCCATCGCAGCGGCATGGTCCGCAACCGCGGCATCGGCTGGGAGCACCTGCACGTCGCCATCGACGATGCCTCGCGCATCGCCTACACGGAACTGCTGCCCGACGAGCGCAAGCAGAGCGCCGTCGCCTTCCTCCAGCGCGCCCTCGCCTGGTTCGCCAGCCTCGGCGTCGCCGTCGAGCGCGTCATGAGCGACAACGGATCGGCCTATCGCAGCACCGACTTCCGCGCCGCCATCGCGGCCGCCGGCCTGCGCCACATCCGCACACGGCCCTATACGCCGCGAACCAACGGAAAGGCCGAGCGCTTCATCCAGACAAGCCTGAGAGAGTGGGCCTATGCCACGCCCTTCCTCTCCTCGGAACACAGAGCGAAGGCCATGCCAGCATGGCTCGCCAACTACAACACACGCAGGCCGCACGCCGCGCTCCAAGGAAAACCACCGCTCAGCAGGCTCACCAAGGACAACGTCCTTGGAAACGACACCTAGGCCCGCTCAGCGAGCGAGGTAGCGTCGCTCGAGGTGCCGACGGAAGGCGTCGACCCCGAGCCCGCGCCCGGTGGCGGCCTCCACGATCGCGGCCGTCGAATCGGTCGAGGCCTTCGCGTGGACGTGCTGGCGGACCCAGTATATCAGCGGCGCGAAGTCGCCGCGCGACAGGGCGTCGGGGATCGCGGGAACGGCCGCCACCGCGGCCTCGAAGAACTGCGCCGCGGCGAGCGCGCCCAGCGTGTAGGTCGGGAAATAGCCCCAGGCGCCGCCGGGCCAGTGGATGTCCTGCAAGCATCCGTCGCGATCGTCCGGCGGCTCGATGCCGACGAGCTCGCGCATGCCCGCGCGCCACGCACCCGGCAGGTCGACGAGCTTCATGTCGCCGGCGACCAGCGCGCGCTCCAGCCGGAAGCGCAGGATCACGTGGCACGGATAGGTCGCCTCGTCGGCATCGACGCGGATCAGGCCGCGCGACACCTTCGTGTAGAGGCGGTGGAGGTTGTCGACGCCCCATTCCGGGCCGGCGCCGCCTAAGGCCTCGGCGGCGAGCGGCGCGAGGAAGGACACGAACTCGCGGCTGCGGCAGGCCTGCATCTCGACCAGAAGCGACTGGCTCTCGTGCAGCACCATGCCGCGCGCCGCGCCCGCCGGCTGGAGGCGCATCGCCGCGGGCAGGCCGCGCTCGTACATCGCGTGCCCGGTCTCGTGCAGCACGCCCATGAGCCCGCGCGTGAAGTCCTGCTCGTCCCAGCGCGTGGTGATGCGCACGTCCTCCGGCACGCCGCCGCAGAAGGGATGGTGGCTGGTGTCGAGGCGGCCATGCGCGAAGTCGAAGCCGACGGCGGCCATGAGCTTCTCCGCGAGCGCGCGCTGGCGCCCGGCCGGGAAGGGACCGCGCGGCGGCAGGATCGCTGGCCCGCGCGCCTGGCGCGCGATGATCTCCTCGATCATGCCCGGGAGGAAGGCGGCGAGTTGGTCGAAGGTCGCCTGGATCGACGCCGCGTCGGCGCCGGGCTCGTACTCGTCGACCAGCGCGTCGTAGGGGGAGACGCCGAAGGCCGCGGCCTTGATGCGCGCGGATTCGACGACGAGGTCGAGCACGCGCTGCAGCCGCGGCCGCAGCCCCTCGAAGTCGTTCGCCTTGCGCGCCTCGCGCCACTGCATCTCGCACTCCGAGACGCTGCGCGACATCGCCGCGACGAGGTCCGCAGGCAGCGCGTTGGAATGCCTCCAGCCGCGTCGCATCTCGCGCAGGTTGGCGCGGCGCCAGCCCTCGAGCGTGCCGGCCTCGTCGCGTTCCGCGCGGTCGAGCAGCTCGGCCACGCGCGGGTGGGTCAGCGTCTCGTGCGCGACGACGCGCAACTCGGCCAGCTGCTCGCCGCGTATCGCGGCGCCGCCCTCGGGCATGACGGCGGCCATGTCCCATTGCAGGAGGCCGGAGGCCTCGCCCAGCAGCGCGAGGCGGCGGAAGATGCGCTCGAGCTCGCCATAGGCCTGCGTCATCGGTCGTCTTCCTGCGTTGGATGGGCCGGGAACCCGCGGCGCACGACGAAGGCCCAGAACATCGCCTTGCCGGGCGGCGCGGCGGCATCGGCGGCGATCGCGGCCGCGAGCTCGCGTGCGTAGGCCACAGGGTCGGCGGCGCGACGGTCGGGCCGGCGGCGGATCATGGGCAGCGTGATCCAGCGCCAGTGGACGGCCGCGCAGGCCGGCCCGCCGAGCGCGACGGCGACGCTGTGCGCGTCGGGCGCCTGCAGCGCGGCGATGCGGCCGAGCGCTCCCGCCGGGTACTGGCGCAGGCCGTGGAAGAGATAGAGGCGCAGGCATGCCGCCGATGGCAGGTAATGGACCTGCAGCGTCGGCCCCGGCGCGCGCGCGCAGGCGCGCGCCACCGCCTCGAAATAGGCGAGGTCGCCCGGGATGTGCTCGGCCGCGGATTGCGAGAAGAAGAAATTGTCGTCGGGCGCGATCGTGCCCGCGAAGTCCTCGCCGTCGAAGACGGCCATGGTCGCGCCCGGCATCGGCTCGTCCCAGGCCGCGCGGCGCGCGACGTCGAAGCCGCGATAGCGGATCGGCGCCCCGGCCGCGACGCTCGCGAGGCGGCCGGCGCGGCCGGAGCCGCATCCCATCTCGTGCATGCGCAGGCCGCCGGCGGTGGCCGCGAAGCCGGCAAGCCCCATGGACGCGAGGTGGCGTTCGCAGAACAGGCGCGAGGGCGAGGGCGAGACGTCCCCGGTCGGCGCGCGGGCGTCGGGGAAGCGCTCCAGCGCGAGGCCTGCGGGATCGCGCGAAAGCGCATTGCGCAGCGCGTTTCCCGCAAGATAGCCGGCGCGCGCGACGGCCCCGAGCCTGCGATCGCCGTCGATCGCCAGCCAGGATGTCGAGCGCAGGCTCAAGCGCGACGCCCTGCGCGGGCCGCGGGCGTCACGACCGCTTCCCGTCGCGCTGCGAAAGGAAGAAGATCACGGCCAGCGCGATGGCGAGCGCGTACCAGGTGAACGCATAGCCGAGGTGGTTGTCGGGCAGCTGGAAGCGCGTCTGCCCGCCGAGCGGCGCGCCCTCGGCCGGCGCGGGATCGAGCGCGGCCTCGAGGTAGTAGGGCGCGAGCGCAGGGACGCCCAGCGCCGCCGCCATGGCGGGCAGGTCGTAGGAGAACCAGACGTTCCGGCCGGGATCGTTGTCCGGCATGAAGCGCGTGCGTTGCGACGACACGCGCAGCACCGCGGCGAGCCGGACCTCGCCCTCCGCCTGGGCCGCCGGTCGGCGCGCGGGATCCTTGCGCGCGGGCGGCACCCAGCCGCGATTCACCAGGACGGGAAGGCCCTCGGCCCGCATGAGCGGGACGAGCACGCAGGTGCCCTCGTTCCCGCGCTGCGAGCGGCAGGGCAGGTAGAGTTCGCGTTCGTGGCGCAGCCTGCCCGTCGCGACGACGCGGCGGAATTCCCAGGACGCGGGGTCCGGTAGCGCGGCTGGCAGCGGCGCCTCGGCCGTCGCCAGGCGCGATGCGCGCAGTCCGTTGATCTCGCGCTTCTCGAACAGGCGCGCGACCTGCCACGTGCCGAGGCACAGGAGGACCAGAACGCCGATGCCGGCGATGGCGCTCGGCCAGGGCCTGGGCCTGAAATCGCGCAGCAGCGCCAGCATGGCAGCCTCAGAGGTCGAGGTGGCGGGACTGCAGCGCGATCAGCGTCGCCTTGGATGGGCGCAGCATGGCGACCGCGCCGCCGAGGACGAAGATGGGCCAGGGCACGGCATGTATCCAGAGCGGCGGGGCGAATTTCGACCGCTCGAGGAACACGCGACGGACATTGCCGGTCGCCCCGCCGCGTCGCGTCAGCCGATCGTGACCGCCGCCGCATACCACCAGTAGATGACGGCGAAGAGGAACAGCCATACCACGTCGACGAAGTGCCAGTACCAGGCCGCGGCCTCGAAGCCGAAATGCTTCTCTGGGGTGAACTGGCCCTTGATCGCCCGCACAAGGCAGACCGCGAGGAAGATCGTGCCGACGATGACGTGGAAGCCGTGGAAGCCCGTCGCCATGAAGAAGACGGAGGGATAGATCCCGTCCTTGAAGGAGAACGGCGCGTGGCTGTACTCGAAGGCCTGCAGAGCCGTGAACAGCACGCCGAGCAGCACCGTCAGCAGCAGGCCCCAGATCAAGCCGGAGCGATTGCCCTCCAGCAGCGCGTGGTGCGCCCAGGTGACCGTCGTGCCGGAGGTCAGCAGGATGACCGTGTTCAGGAAGGGCAGGCCCCAGGCGTTGAAGGTGACGACGGCCTTGGGCGGCCACATGCCGGTCTCGGTATGCTCGGGGTAGAGCGCGAAGTGGAAGAAGGACCAGAAGAACGCGACGAAGAACATCACCTCCGACGCGATGAACAGGAACATGCCGTAGCGCAGGCCCAGGCGCACGACGGGGCTGTGCAGGCCAGGGGTCCCGGATTCCCTCACGACCGCGCTCCACCAGCCGAACATCGTGAACAGCACGAGGCCGACGCCCGCGAGGATCTTCCAGGGGCCCAGCGCCTTGAGCAGCGGCTCGAGACCGGTGCCGAAGACCGAGGGGTGGAGGAAGGAGATCGTGCCGAAGCACAGCACGAGCGCCGCGATCGACCCGATTATCGGCCAGGGGCTCGGCTCGACGAGGTGGTAGGGCGTCTTCATCCCGGTGCCGTGGCTGGTGCTGGCCATGTCGATCTCCCTGACGCGTGCTCTGGTCGCTGAAGGTTCTGGCGGAATGCCTCAATTGACCGGCGCCGGGACGCTCCCCGCGTCCGCGGACCGGCGCGCGCCCTCCGCCCGTGGCTGGGCGTCGAGCGCGCGGAAGAAGGTGTAGGAAAGCGTGATCGTGTCGACGCCGCGCATCTTCGGATCCTGCGCGATCGCGGGATCGACGAAGAACGACACGGGCATGTCCATGCTCTCGCCGGAGACGAGTTCCTGCTCCGTGAAGCAGAAGCAGGCGAGCTTGTGGAAATAGGGCGCCGCCTTGTGCGGCGTCACGTTGTAGGTGGCCGTTCCGACGACCGGCGCCTGGCCGACATTGGTGGCGCGGTAGAAGGCGAGCCGCTCCTCGCCCACGCGCAGCGTCACCTGCCGCTCGAGCGGCTGGAAGCGCCAGGGCAGGTCGTTGCCAGCGACGTCGGCGTTGAAGCGCACCGTGATGAAGCGTTCGCCCGGCGCGTCGGGCGCGCGCTCGGCGCGCATCGTCGTGCCCCCGAAGCCGGTGACCTGGCAGAACCAGCGGTAGAGCGGCACCGCCGCGAAGGACAGGCCGACCATGCCGCCGGCGAGGCAGGCGAGCGCGATGCCGACGCGCGCGTTGGAACGTGCCCGGCCGGCGCTCATTTCATCCCCATGCGCACGATGGTGATCAGGAAGAACAGCAGGCAGAAGCCGGCGACGGTCGCGCCGACCGCGATGTTCTTGGCGCGCTGGCGGCGCGCGAGGGCCTCGTCCTGCGCCATGGCGGTCACGGAGCGCCGGCCGGCACGCGGTCGATCATGACCAGCGCGAAGAGCAGGAAGAGGTAGATGATCGAGTAGCCGAACAGCGCCTTTGCGGCGCGGTCTCCCTCCTCGCGCCACACCGCGACGGCACCGGCCAGGAAGACGAGGCCGAGCACGACCGACGTCGCCGCATAGACGAGGCCGGTCGCGCCGAAGAAGCTCGGCAGCGTCCCGACCGGGACCAGCAGCGCGCTATAGGCGAGGATGTGGCGCTTCGTGGCGCGCACGCCGGCGACCACCGGGAGCATGGGCACGCCGGCACGCGCGTACTCGCCGGCACGGAACAGCGCCAGCGCCCAGAAATGCGGCGGCGTCCACATGAAGACGATCAGGAAGAGCGCGATCGAGGCGAGGCCGACATCGCCGGTCACCGCCGCCCAGCCGATCATCGGCGGGAAGGCGCCGGCGGCACCGCCGATCACGATGTTCTGCGGCGTGCGGCGCTTGAGCCACATCGTGTAGACGAAGACGTAGAAGCAGATGGTGAACGCGAGCAGCGCCGCGGCGGCGAAGTTCACCGCAAGCGCCATCGTGAGCACCGAGCCGATCGACAGGACGACGCCGAAGGCCAGCGTCTCGGAAGGATCCATGCGGCCCGCGGGGATCGGCCGGTCGCTCGTGCGCGACATCAGCGCGTCGATGTCGCGGTCGTACCACATGTTGATGGCGCCGGCGGCGCCGGCCCCCACCGCGATGCAGAGCACGGCTATCGCCGCGAGCAGCGGGTGGATGTGGCCGGGCGCCGCGACCATGCCGGCGAAGCCCGTGAACACGACGAGGCTCATCACCCGTGGCTTGAGGAGCGCCATGAAATCGCCGACGCCCGCTCCCGCACCGAGCGGGCGGGCGCCGGCGACCTCGAGTGCGACGTCGCCGTCGGACATCGGCCAGGCCTTGCTGGACGCGGCCGGGCTCAGTGGCCCGACCCGGCGCTCACGCGCGGGACTTCCTCGAAGGTGTGGTGCGGCGCCGGCGAGGCGACGGTCCACTCGAGGGTGGGCTCGGGTTGGTGGTACGGATCGGCCTCGGTCACGACCTTGCCCGAGCGCAGCACCTTGATGGTGTAGACGATGAAGAACACGGTCGACGCCGCGGCGATGTAGGAACCGATCGACGATACATAGTTCCAGCCCGCGAACGCGTCCGGATAGTCCGGGTAGCGGCGCGGCATGCCCTGCAGGCCTAGGAAGTGCTGCGGGAAGAATGTCAGGTTGACGCCGATGAAGGTGGTCCAGAAGTGGAACTTGCCGGCCCATTCCGGGTACTCGCGGCCGGTCATCTTCGTGAACCAGTAGTAGAAGCCGCAGAAGATGCCGAACACCGCGCCGAGCGACAGCACGTAGTGGAAATGCGCGACCACGTAGTAGGTGTTGTGGAGCGCGATGTCCGCGCCGGCGTTGGACAGCACGACGCCGGTGACGCCGCCGAGCGTGAACAGGAAGATGAACCCGACCGCCCAGATCATGGGCACCCGGAACTCGATCGAGCCGCCCCACATCGTGGCGATCCAGGAGAAGATCTTCACGCCGGTCGGCACCGCGATGACCATGGTCGCGGCGACGAAATAGGCGCGCGTGTCGACGTCGAGGCCGACCGTGTACATGTGGTGCGCCCAGACGACGAAGCCGACGAAGCCGATCGCCATCATCGCG
>VGDA01000149.1 GCA_016869915.1 Alphaproteobacteria bacterium | reverse complement strand
ATCCACGTTCCCGGGCCGTTTTCCTTTGGCAGCCGGCAACCCTTCCCGAACGGAGATCCGCTTGAGGAACAACCAGCGCCCCGCGGCCCCGATCGCCCGCCAGAAGACCCTGAAGACCGACATCAGTTGCGTCGGGACCGGACTTCATTCCGGGACGAAGACCCGCATGACGCTGCGTCCGGCCGAGGCCGGCACGGGCATCGTGTTCCGGCGGACGGACCTCGCCGGCAGCGGCGACATCCCGGCGAACTGGGCCAATGTCGTCGATACCCGGCTCTGCTCGCGCCTGGCCAATCCCGATGGCGCGAGCGTCGCGACGGTCGAGCACTTGATGTCCGCCCTGGCCGGCCTCCAGGTCGACAACTGCGCCATCGAGATCGACGGTCCGGAAGTACCGGCCATGGATGGCAGCGCAAGCCCCTTCGTCTTCCTGCTCGACTGCGCGGGCATCGAGGAGCAGTCCGCGCCGCGCCGGGCGATCGAGGTCCTCGAGCCGATATCCGTCGGGGGCGGCGGGAAGAAGGTGGTCCTCGAGCCATCGGCCGGCTTCCGCCTCTCCTGCATGATCGACTTTCCCTCGGCGGCGATCGCGCGGCAGTCCATCGAGCTGTCGCTCGACGCGGCTACATTCCGCGAGGAGGTGTCCCGTGCCCGGACCTTCGGCTTCGCGCGCGAGGTGGAGCAGTTGCGCGCGGCGGGCCTCGCCCGCGGCGGCAGCCTCGACAACGCCGTCGTCGTCGATGGCGACCGCGTCCTGAACCGCGAGGGCCTGCGCTTTCCCGACGAGTTCGTCCGCCACAAGCTGCTCGACGCGATCGGCGACTTCTACCTCGCGGGCGCGCCCATGCTGTGCCATGTCCGCGCCGAGCGCGGCGGGCACGAACTCAACAACGCCGCCCTGAGGGCGCTCTTCGCCCGGCCCTCCGCCTGGCGCATGGCCGACCTGGCGGAGGACATGACGGCGCTTTCCGCCGCGGGGCGCCGCGCGGCCGGCTGAGCCGCTGCCGGCCGCCGCTGGCGCAAGCGCCCCATGGCCGGGCGCGCCGAAGCCCTGTATAAGCCGCGCGTGATGAAGAGGGTCACCGCCCCCCTGCGAATCCTCGCCTTCGCCCTGGTCGTGGCCGGCCTCGCGGCCTGCGCCTCGAAGGAGCGCGAGGAGTATGTCGAGCGTCCCGTCGAGCAGCTCTACAACGAGGGCGTGAATGCGCTCGCGACCGACCGCTACCTGACGGCCGCGCGCGCGTTCGACGAGGTCGAGCGCCAGCACCCCTACTCGACCTGGGCGACCAAGGCCCAGCTCATGGCGGCCTACGCCCACTACCAGGCGAACAAGTACGACGATGCCATCGTCGCCGTGGACAGGTTCATCCAGCTGAACCCGTCCAACCGCGACGTCGGCTACGCCTACTACCTGAAGGCCATCAGCTACTACGAGCAGATCACGGACGTGCAGCGCGACGCGCGGATGACCGAGCTCGCCATGGGCGCGCTCGAGGAAGTCGTCCGGCGCTTCCCGGACACGCCCTTCGCACGCGATGCCCGGCTCAAGATCGACCTGACCAACGACCACCTCGCAGGCAAGGAGATGGAGGTCGGGCGCTTCTACATGCGGCGTGGCCAGTATGTCGGCGCCATCAACCGCTTCAAGCTCGTGCTCGACCGCTTCCAGACGACGAGCCACGTGCCGGAGGCGCTGCACCGCCTCGTCGAGGCCTATACCGCGCTCGGCCTCTCTGGCGAGGCCGAGAAGGCGGCGGCGATACTCGGCCACAACTACCCGGGGTCGGACTGGTACCAGGACAGCTACGGCCTCGTGACCACGGGCCGGACCGCCGAGGCCGCGCAGCCCGGGATCGCGCGGCGACTGCTCCGCAGCCTCAACCCGTTCTGACCCGCACCGGGGCGGACCCGCGCGCCAGCGACGTGCTAGAAACGGACCGCTCCTTCCGCCAGGGGACGCGCGCGCCGCCCATGCTCTCCAGCCTCTCGATCCGTGACGTCGTGCTGATCGACAAGCTCGACCTCGCCTTCGAGGCGGGGATCGTGACGCTGACCGGCGAGACCGGCGCCGGCAAGTCGATCCTCCTCGACGCGCTCGGCCTCGCGCTCGGCGCGCGCGCCGACGCAGCGATGGTGCGCGCCGGCGCCGAGCGCGCGAGCGTGACCGCAGTCTTCGACGTGCCGGCCGACCATCCGGCCCGCGCCATCGCCGCCGAGCAGGGCCTTGACGCCGAGGGCGAGCTCATCCTGCGCCGCGTCGTCGGCGCCGACGGGCGCAGCCGCGCCTTCGTCAACGACCAGCCCGGCTCGGTGGGGCTGCTCCGCGCGCTCGGCGCGACGCTGGTCGAGATCCACGGCCAGTTCGAGACCCAGGGCCTGCTCGACGCCGCCACGCATCGCGCGGCGCTCGACTCCTTCCGTGGCCTCGGCGCCCGCGCATCCGAGGCCGCGCGGCTGCATGCGGCGTGGCGCGGGGCCGCGGCCGCGGCGGAGACGGCGCGCGCGGAACTGGCGCGCGCCGCCGGCGACGCCGATTTCCTGCGCCACGTCGTGGCGGAACTCGACGCGCTGGCGCCGCGTCCCGGCGAGGAGCGCGAGCTCGCCGACCGCCGGGCGCTGCTGGCCAGCGGCGAGAAGCTCGCCGAGGCGCTGCGCGCGGCGCTCGACGAACTCTCCGCGCAGAAGGGTGTCGAGGGCGCGCTGCGCGCCGCGCGACGCCAGCTCGAGCGTCTCGCGCCGCGGATGGAGGGCCGGCTCGACGCCGCGCTCGGCGCCCTCGACCGCGCCGCCGCCGAGGCCGCCGACGCCGTGGCGGAGGTCGAGGCGCTGGCGCGCGGGATCGAGCTCGATCCCGCGGCGCTCGAGCGCGTCGAGGAGAGGCTCTTCGCCCTCAAGGCCGCGGCGCGCAAGCACCGCGTCGAGATCGACGCGCTCGACGAGACGCGCGCGCGCTTCGCTTCGCGGCTGGCCGCGATCGACGAGGGCGATGGAAGGCTCGTCGCGCTCGATGCGGCGGCGGCAAGCGCTCGCGCGGCCTATGCGCAATGCGCCGGCAGTCTCGGCGCGGCGCGCGCGGAGGGCGCGGCCGCCCTCGATGAGGCCGTCGCCGGCGAGCTTCCCGCGCTGCGCCTCGACAAGGCGCGGTTCCGTACCCGGCTCGAGGCGCTCGAGGAACGCGACTGGGGCCCAGGGGGGCGCGAGCGAGTCGTGTTCGAGGTCGCGACGAACCCGGGTTCGGAGCCCGGGCCGCTGGCGCGCATCGCCTCCGGCGGCGAGCTCTCGCGCTTCATGCTCGCGCTCAAGGCCGTGCTCGCGCGCGGCGGCGAGGCCGGCACGCTGGTCTTCGACGAGCTCGACAGCGGCGTCGGCGGCGCAACCGCCGCGGCGATCGGCGAGCGACTCGCGCGCCTCGGGCGCAGCGTCCAGCTGCTCGTCGTCACGCATTCGCCGCAGGTCGCGGCGCGCGGCACGCTGCACCTGCGCGTCGCCAAGCGCACCGAGCGCGGCCGCGCGATCACCAGCGTCGAGCGGCTGGAGGGCGCCGAGCGCCGCGAGGAGCTGGCGCGCATGCTCTCGGGCGCCACGGTCACCGACGCGGCGCGCGCCGCCGCCGACGCGCTGCTCGAGCCGCCCGCCGCGCCGGCGCGGCGCCGGGGAGCCAGGGCATGAGCCGGCGCAAGCCGCGCGACGCGTCCGCGCGCGCGCCCGGGGACCTCGACATGCTCGAGGCGGAGGCGGAGCTCGCGCGCCTCGCCGCGGAGATCGCGCGCCATGACGCGCTCTACCACCAGAAGGACGCGCCGGAGATCTCCGACGCCAACTACGACGCGCTCAAGCGCCGCAACGACGCGATCGAGAAGCGGTTCCCGCTCCTCGTGCGCCCGGACTCGCCGTCGCGGCGCGTCGGTGCCGCGCCCGCCGCGGGCTTCGCGAAGATCCGCCACGACGTGCCGATGCTCTCCCTCGACAACGCGTTCGCGGCCGGCGACGTGCGCGAGTTCATCGAGCGCATCCGCCGCTTCCTCGCGCTGGGCGCGGACGAGCCGCTCGCCTTCTCCGCCGAACCGAAGATCGACGGCCTGTCGATGTCGCTGCGCTACGAGGACGGCGCCTTCGTCCGCGGCGCCACGCGCGGCGACGGCGAGGAAGGCGAGGACGTCACCGCCAACCTGCGCACCCTCGCCGACATCCCGCGGCGCCTCGCGGGCAAGGGCTGGCCCGCGCGGCTCGAGATACGCGGCGAGGTCTATATCGGGCGCGACGACTTCGCGCGGCTGAACGCCGAGCGTCGCGAGGCCGGCGAGCCGCCCTTCGCCAACCCGCGCAACGCCGCCGCCGGCTCCGTGCGCCAGCTCGACCCCGAGGTGACGGCGCGACGGCCGCTGCGGTTCTTCGGCTATGCCTGGGGCGCGGTGTCGGAACGCGACTGGGCGACCCACGGGGCCTTCCTCGACCTCCTGCGCGGCTGGGGCGTGCCGACGAACCCGGCGACGCGCCGCTGCGAGGGCGAGGCGGATCTCCTCGCCTTCTACGAGGACATCCAGGCGCGGCGACCGAAGCTCGGCTACGACATCGACGGCGTCGTCTACAAGCTCGACCGGATCGACTGGCAGGAGCGGCTCGGCTTCGTCTCGCGCAGCCCGCGCTGGGCGATCGCGCACAAGTTCCCCGCAGAGCAGGCGCGCACGCGCCTCCTCGGCATCGGCATCCAGGTCGGCAGGACCGGCGCGCTCACGCCGGTCGCGGAGCTCGAGCCCGTGACCGTGGGCGGCGTCGTGGTCAGTCGCGCCACGCTGCACAACGAGGACGAGATCGCGCGCAAGGACCTGCGCGTGGGCGACATGGTCGTCGTGCAGCGCGCCGGGGACGTGATACCCCAGGTCATCGCCCACGTGCCCGGGGAGCGCCCCGCGGGCGCCGCGCCCTTCGCCTTCCCGGATGCCTGCCCGGCTTGCGGCGCGCGCGCGCCGCGCCCCGACGGCGAGGCGGTCCGGCGCTGCACCGGCGGCCTCACTTGCCCCGCCCAGGCGACCGAGCGGCTGCGCCATTTCGTGAGCCGCGGCGCCTTCGACATCGAGGGCCTCGGCGACCGCCACATCGAGGCCTTCCGCGCCGACGGCCTCCTGCGCGGCCCGGGCGACGTCTTCCGGCTGCGCGCGCACGAGGCGGCGCTGGCGGCGCGCGAGGGCTGGGGCGACAAGTCGGTCGAGCGCCTGCTCGCGGCGATCGAGGCGCGGCGGCGCATCCCGCTCGACCGCTTCGTCTTCGCCCTGGGCATAAGGCAGGTCGGCGAGGCGACGGCGAAGCTGCTGGCCCGGCACTACGGAACGGTCGAGGCCTGGCGCGACGCCATGGTCCGCGCCGCCGACGCGCCCGAGGGCGAGGCGGCGCAGGAACTCGGCACGATCGACCAGGTCGGCCCGGCGATGGTAGCGGACATCCGCGCCTTCTTCGCCGAGCCGCACAACCGCGACACGGTCGCCGACCTGCTGCGCGAGGTCGAGGTGGAGCCGGCGCAGCGCCCGCGCGCGAGCGGCTCGCCCATCGCCGGCAAGACCGTAGTGTTCACCGGGACGCTCGAGACGATGACGCGCCAGGAGGCCAAGGCGCGCGCGGAGGCGCTGGGCGCCAATGTTGCGGGGTCGGTCTCGAAGCGCACCGACTACGTCGTCGTCGGCGCCGACGCCGGGTCGAAGGCCACGAAGGCGCGCGAGCTCGGCGTGGCGACGCTGACCGAGGCGGAGTGGGCGGCGCTGGCCGGGGGCTAGGCCGGGCGTCCCGTGCCGAGGGGGCGCGTCGCCTCCGCGAGCCAGCGCGAGGTGGACGCGTCGAGCAGCGGCAAAAGCGCGCGCGCGACGCGCGCATGGTAGGCGTCGAGCCATGCGATCTCGGCCGGGGCCATCGCCGCGGGATCGACCAGCGAGAGGTCTATCGGGCAGAGCGTCAGAGTCTCGAAGCCGAGCATCGGGCGCTCGGCACCGGCCAGGTCGAGCGCGCGCACGGCGACGAGGTTCTCGATGCGGATCCCGTAGGCGCCCGTGCGGTAGTAGCCGGGCTCGTTCGAGACGATCATCCCCGGCTCGAGCGCGACGACGTTGGGCAGCTTCGAGATGCGGTGCGGCCCCTCGTGCACGGAGAGGTAGCTGCCCACGCCGTGGCCCGTGCCGTGGTCGAAGTCGAGCCCCGCCTCCCATAGCGGGCGACGCGCGAAGGCGTCGAGCTGCGAGCCGGTCGTGCCGCGCGGGAAGCGCGCGGTGGCGATCGCGATGTGCCCGCGCAGCACGCGGGTGAAGCGGTCGCGATGCTCGGCCGATGGCACGCCGATCGCCACGGTGCGCGTCACGTCGGTGGTGCCGTCGAGGTACTGCGCGCCGGAGTCGACGAGGTAGAGCTCGCCGGGCGCGAGGCGCCGGTTCGTCGCCGGCGTCGACCGGTAGTGCACGATCGCGCCATTCGGCCCGGCGCCGGAGATCGTATCGAAGCTCGTGTCGCGGAAATGCTCGCCGCGGCGGCGCTCGCCGAGGAGCTGCGCCGTCGCCTCGAGCTCGTCGACGCCGCCCTTCGGCGCCTCGGCCGCGAGCCAGGCGAGGAAGCGGGCCAGCGCCGCGCCGTCGCGCAGGTGGGCGGCGCGCGCGCCGGCCAGCTCCACCTCGTTCTTGCGCGCCTTCGGCAGGGCGCAGGGATCCTGTCCGCGCACGACCTCGGCGCCGGCGAGCCGCGCCTGGATCCATTCCGATGCGGTGGCGGAGTCGACGAGGACGCGCGCGCGCCGCGCGCCAAGCCGGGCCAGCGCGTCGCCCAGCGCCGACGGCGCCTCGATCCTCACCTGATTCCCGAGCAGTGGCGCGACCTCCCGGTCGAGCTTCAGCCGCTCGACGAACCAGTCGACGCCGCCATCGGCATGGAGGATCGCGAAGGAGAGCGGCAGCGGCGTGTGCGGCACGTCGGCGCCGCGCACGTTGAGGAGCCAGGCGACCGACGCGGGGTCCGAGACGACCGCCGCCGCGTGGCCGTCGCGGGCGAGACGCTCCGCGACCTCCGTGCGCTTGGCGGCCGAGCCGCGGCCGGCGAAGCGCTCGGGATGTGGAATGACGGGCGAGATCGGCGCCGGCGGTCGCCGGGCCCAGATCGCGTCGAGCGGGTCGTCCTCGAGCGCCACCAGCTCGGCTCCGGCCCGCGCCGCGCCCTCGCGCAGCCTCGCGAGACCCTCGGGCGTGTGCAGGCGGGGATCGAAGCCGATCCGACCACCGCGCGGCGCATGGGCCGCGAGCCAGCCCGAAGACGGCGCCTCCGTGGCATGGAGGGGCTCGAAGACGTCGCAATCGACCTGCGAGCGGACCTGGAGAGTGTAGCGCCCATCCACGAAGATCGCGGCGCGCCCGGCGAGCACGATCGCCAGCCCCGCGGAACCGGTGAAGCCCGTCAGCCAGGACAACCTTTCCGCGCATGGGGCCACGTATTCGCCCTGGTGGTCGTCGCTGCGCGGGCAGATGAAACCTGCGATGCCGCGCCGCAGCAACTCGGCGCGCAGCGAATCGACCCTCCCCCTCTCCCACGCTGCCGAG
The DNA here is from genome assembly GCA_016869915.1 of Alphaproteobacteria bacterium. Lineage (GTDB taxonomy): Bacteria > Pseudomonadota > Alphaproteobacteria > CACIAM-22H2 > CACIAM-22H2 > CAIOSQ01. The sequence continues at coordinate 516 of VGDA01000149.1, read as the reverse complement.
CCATGCGAATATGGCATGTCCGTGGCAAGCCTTGATCGGTAGTCCCTCAGGCCGGCCTTCATCACCTCGGTGAGGGCGGGAGCCACCAGTCCCATCCAGGCATCCGCATCCTCCCCCTCCGGTGCCGCCAGGCTGCCCTCGGCCAGCCGGCGCAGTCCCGCCAAGTCCAGGGAGGATTTTGATTTCTTCAGAATATCTTGGATGTCTTGGCTCATGTGGGGTTTCAGTCGCGGTCCACGTGGATCGAGGGAGGCATGGGGCGCAGGCCTGCAGCGGCCCCGGAAGGCACGTCGGGAGCCAGCGTAGGAAATGCGATCCGCCTGCGCAACGACCAGCGCGCGAGCGGCCATCACCCGGCGGTTCTCCATCCATTCCATGCGTCATACGCAATGCTGTGCCGCAACATCATCGATGGTGCCGAGGATGGATCCGCCTATTTTCGCTGCTAGTGAAGCGGGCGACGTCCCATCCCCCGGGGTCCGGCGCTGCAACAAGGAGATGAGGATGTATACCTAC
>VGDA01000148.1 GCA_016869915.1 Alphaproteobacteria bacterium | reverse complement strand
CGCCGTGACCGACAAGGACGTCGCGGACGCCATCGACCGGATCGAGCGCAACAACCGGATGCGCAGCGGGGACCTCGAGAAGGCGCTGGCGCAGGCGGGCGTGTCGATCCCGGCGCTCCAGGCACAGATCCGCGCCCTTATCTCCTGGCAGAAGCTCGTCAGCCGCAAGCTCAGGCCGCAGGTCCAGATCAGCGAGGACGAGGTCACGGAGAAGCTCGACGCGCTGAAGGCGCGCCAGGGCTCGCCCGAGCACCTCATCTCCGAGATCTTCCTGCCGCTCGACAACCCGGACCAGGAGGAGGAGGTCCGGACGACCGCCCTCAACCTCATCCAGCAGATGCAGCGCGGGACGAACTTCGCCGCGATCGCCCAGCAATTCTCCAAGAGCGCCTCTGCTGCCACGGGCGGCGACATAGGCTGGGTGCAGGACGGCCAGCTCGAGCCCGAGCTCGAGGCCGCCATCAAGGACATCCGCCCCGGCGAGGTCTCGGTGCCGGTCCGCACCGCGAGCGGCTTCTACGTCCTCGGCCTGCGCGGCCGTCGCGCCGTCGCGCAGGCCTCGCCCGACGAGGCGATCGTCCTCCTCACCCAGCTGGTCATCCAGGCGCGCACGCCGGACGAGTTCCGCGCCGCCGAGCAGCTCGCGGGCGAGCTGCGCGGGTCCGTCAACGGCTGCGACGAGCTCGCCCAGGTCGCGAAGGAGATGCGCGTCGCGCCGCCGACCGAGCCGCAGCGGCTGCGCGTCGGCGACATCAACCCCGCCGTCCGCGAGAAGGTCCGCGGCCTCAAGGCTGGCGAGCCCTCGGCGCACCTGCGCGCGGGCAACTCCGTCGTCGTGCTCATGGCGTGCAGCCGCGAGGAACCGCCCTCGGGCCTTCCTTCGCGCGAGGACGTGGAGGAGACCATCATGCGCCAGCGCCTCGACCTGCTGTCGCGCCGCTACCTGCGCGACCTGCGCCGCCTAGCCTTCGTCGACATCCGCGCTTGAGCTCTGGGACGCAGCGCGCGGCGCTCGCCGCCGACGGGCTGCCTCCACTGCGCAGCGTGGTCGAGCGCGACGGCCTCCTCGCCCGCAAGTCCCTCGGCCAGCATTTCCTCTTCGACCTGAACCTTACGGGACGCATCGCCGCGGCGGCTGGCGAGCTCTCGGCGGGCACGACGATCGAGGTCGGGCCGGGACCCGGCGGCCTGACGCGCGCCCTGCTGTCCCATGGCGCGCGCGCCGTCGTCGCCGTCGAGCGCGACAGGCGCTTCCTTTCGGCGCTGGACGAGATCGCGGGGCGATATCCGGGCCGCCTCGCCGTGCTCGAGGCCGACGCCCTCGACGTCGACGCGCACGCGATCGGCGAGGCACCGCGGCGCATCGTGGCGAACCTTCCCTACAATGTCGGGACCAGGCTGCTGCTCGAATGGCTCGCCCGGCCCGAGGCCTTCGAGTCGGTGACCGTGATGCTCCAGAAGGAGGTCGTCGAGCGCATCGTCGCCGCGCCGGGCAGCGAGGCCTATGGGCGCCTCGCCGTGGCGGCGCAATGGCGCTGGAACCCGCGGCGCCTCTTCGAGGTCCCCGCCTCCGCCTTTGTCCCGCCGCCGCGCGTCGCGTCGGCCGTGGTGCGCATGGCCCCGCGCGCGGCGCCGCTCGCGCCTGCCGAGCCCGCCACGCTCGAGCGGGTCGTCGCGGCGGCGTTCGGCCAACGGAGGAAGATGCTGCGCAGCGCGCTGCGGTCGCTGGGCGAGGACCCGGTGCCGCGCCTGCTCGCCGCCGGCATCGACGGCGACCGGCGCGCGGAGACGCTGTCGATCGAGGAGTTCTGCGCCCTCGCCCGCGCCTATGCGGGCTGAGCCCGGCGGCTCACTGTCCCTCGCGCAGGCCCTTCACGAAGTCGTCCAGCCCGATCCGCCGCTCTCGGCGCAGCCGCTCCGCCGCGAGGATCGCGACCACCGAGGCGACGCTCGCCTCCAGGTCGTCGTTGACGAGCACGTAGTCGTATTCGGGCCAGTGGCTCATCTCGTCGGACGCCTTGGCCATGCGCTCCGCGACGACCTTCGCGCTGTCCTGCGCGCGCGCCTTGAGCCGCTTCTCGAGCTCGCGCGTCGAGGGCGGCAGGATGAAGATCGCGACGAGGTCCGAGCGCGCCGCGTGGCGCAGTTGCTGCGTGCCCTGCCAGTCGATGTCGAAGAGCACGTCGCGGCCCGCCGCGAGGGAGGCCTCCACGGCCGCCCGCGGGGTGCCGTAGTAGTTGCCGAAGACCTTGGCGTGCTCGAGCAGTTCGCCGCGATTGACCATCAGACCGAAGCTCTCGGGATCGATGAAGTGGTAGTCGCGCCCGGCGACCTCGCCCGGCCTCTTGGCGCGCGTCGTCACCGAGACGGACATCGACAGGTTTCCCTCGCGCGCCAGCAGGGCGCGGGAGATCGACGTCTTGCCGGCGCCGGAGGGCGACGAGAGGACGAGCATGAGGCCGCGTCGCGCGATCGGTGTCATGGGCCAGCCTATTCGATGTTCGCGGATTGCTCGCGCAGGCGGTCGATCGCCGCCTTGAGCTCGAGGCCGCATCGCGTGAGCTCGAGGTCGGAGGACTTCGAGCACAGCGTGTTCGCCTCGCGGTTGAACTCCTGCGCCAGGAACTCGAGCTTGCGCCCGCTTTGCGCCTCGCCGCCGAGCAGCGCGCGCGCCTGCGCGACGTGGGCGGCGAGCCGGTCGAGTTCCTCGCGCACGTCCGCCTTCGAGGCCAGCAGCGCCACCTCCTGCGCGAGGCGCTCGGGCGGCAGCGGCGGGACCGCAGCGCCGAACTCCGCGAGCTGCTGCAGCATGCGCGCGCGCAGAGCGTCCGGCTGCAGCGCGGCGAGCCCGCGCGCGCGCGCCGCCAGCCCCTCGATCTCCGACAGCAGGCCGAGCAGGACGGGGGCGATGCGCGCGCCCTCCTCCGCGCGCGCGGCGGCGAGGCCCTCGAGCGCGGCCTCGAGGCTGGCGAGGATCGGGGCGTCCAGCGCCTCGTCCACCTCCGCGCCGTTCCGCTCGCGCGACTCCACGACGCCGCGCAGCGCCAGGATCCCGTCCGTTCGCGCCGGGGCGAGCCCATGGCGCGCGCGCAGATCCGCCTCGAGGGCGAGCCACGCATCGAGGCGGGCGCGATCGACCGTCACCTCGCCCGGGGCGCCCTCGGGTTCAACGGACAGCATGAGCGACAGGCTGCCGCGCTGGAACCGCCGCTGGGCGGCCGCGCGGGCCTGGTGGTCGAGGCGGTCGAGCCCCGCGGGCAGGCGGATGCGAAGGTCGAGCCCGCGGCCATTGACGCTGCGCGCCTCCCAGGACCAGCGCCACCCGGAACCGCTCGCCGCGGCGCGCACGAATCCCGTCATGCTGCATACCGCCACGACCGCCGCGCTCCCACGCCATTCCAGGGAATCGATGTGGGCGCGACTATAGGGGCCTTTACGGAGGCGTTGAACCCGACGATGCGAGATCCGAAGCATGTGCTGGTCACGGGTGCCTCGAGCGGCATCGGCGCGGCGCTCGCGCGGCGCTATGCGCGCAGGGGCCGCGTGCTTTCGCTCTGCGGGCGCGACGCGGCGCGGCTCGCGGCGGTCGGCGCGGCATGCAGGTCGCTGGGGGCCGAGGTCGACGCGTCGATCCTCGACGTCGCGGATCGCGAGGCGGTCCGCGCGTGGATCGCGCGGCGCGACGCCGTCGCGCCGCTCGACCTCGCGATCGCGAATGCCGGGATCTCCGGCGGCACCGGCGGCGGCGCGGCGCCCGACGGGCTCGTCGAGCCGCGCGCGCAGCACGACGCCATCATGGCGGTGAACGTCGACGGCGTCGTGAACACCGTGAACGCCGCGATGGCCGCGATGGCACCGCGGCGGCGCGGGCAGGTCGCGATCGTCAGCTCGCTCGCCTCGTTCCGCGGCTTTCCCGGCGCGCCGGCCTATTGCGCGAGCAAGGCCATGGTCCGGACCTGGGGCGAGGCGCTGCGCGCCGACGCCTCCGCGGCGGGCATCGGCGTCTGCGTCGTCTGCCCTGGCTACGTGCGCAGCCCCATGACAGACCGCAACGACTTCCCGATGCCCTTCCTGATGGAGGCCGACCGCGCCGCGGCGCTGGTCGAGCGCGGGCTGGCGCGCAACCGGGCGCGCATCGTGTTCCCGTTGCGGCTCTACCTACTGCTCAGGATCTTCGCCGCGCTGCCGGAGCCACTGCTCGACCGGATCATGGCGCGCCTGCCGCGCAAGCGCGGCCTCGGCGCCGGATAGTTCGGGCCCGCTCAGTTGCGGCTGTTAGCGCGCTGGCGCTCGATGGCGCGCAGGCGCTCGACGTTGCGGTTGTGCTCGGGAAGCGTGCGCGCGAAGAGATGCCCGCCATTCCCGTCGGCGACGAAGTAGAGCTCCTCGGTCGCGGCCGGCCTGAGCACCGCCTCGATGGAGGCGCGGCCCGGGTTGGCGATCGGCGTCGGAGGCAGCCCCTCGATCACGTAGGTGTTCCATGCATGGGGCACCTCGAGGTCGGCGCGGCTGATCGGCCGGTCGAGCGGCCCCGCGCCCTCGTTGATGCCGTAGACGACGGTGGGATCGGCCTGCAGCCGCATGCCGCGGCGCAGGCGGTTGAAATAGACGCCGGCGACGCGCGCGCGCTCGGAGGCAAGGCCCGTCTCCTTCTCCACGATCGAGGCCAGCACGAGGGCTTCCTGCGGCGTGCGCAACGGCAGGCCGGGCGCGCGCTGGCGCCAGAGTTCGAGCAGCAGCTTGCTCATCGCCTGCCGCTGGCGCTCGACGAAGCGCTCGCGCGAGTCTCCCCACGAGTAGAACCACGTGTCGGGCATGAGGGAGCCCTCCGGGCGCGGCGTCGCCTGGCCCTCGAGGCCCTCGGCGCGCGCGACCAGCGCCATGACCTGCTTCATGGTCAGGCCCTCCGGGATGGTCAGGCGCCGCTGGATCGTCTTGCCGGAGACGATGATCTCGGCCGCGCCTCGGGGGCTGACGCCGGCGGGAAACTCGAACTCGCCGAACTTGAAGCGGCGATAGCTGCCCTCGACCATCGCGCCGACGGCGAAGATCCTCGGGTCCTCGACCAGCCCGGCCGCCGCGAGGCGCGAGGCGACTTCCTCGAGGCCGGCGCCGCGCGGGACGACGACCGCCGTCGACTGGGTCGAGGGGCCGGTGGCGTTGTAGCGCGTCCAGACGAGGCCGCCCGCGGCGCCGAGGCCGACGAGCAGCAGCACGAGGCACGCGAGGATGCGGCCGAGCATACGCATCGGCCGGCCTCGTCAGTCGAGGCGCGAGAGAACGACGCTGGCGTTCGTGCCGCCGAAGCCGAAGGAATTCGACAGCACGTGCCGGATCCTGCGCTGCTTCGCCTGGTGCGGGACGAGGTCGATGTCGCAGCCGGGCGACGGGTTCTCGAGGTTCAGCGTCGGCGGGGCGACCTGGTCGCGCATCGCGAGGATGCAGAAGATCGCCTCGACGCTGCCCGCCGCGCCCAGCAGGTGGCCGATGGCCGACTTCGTCGACGACATCGAGAGCTGGTACGCATGCGCGCCGAACAGGCGCTTGACGGCCCCGAGTTCGATCTCGTCGCCGAGCGGCGTCGAGGTGCCGTGCGCGTTGATGTAGTCGATGTCCTCGACGTTCAGCCCGGCGCGGCGCAGGGCATTGCGCATGGAGCGGAACCCGCCATTGCCGTCCTCGGGCGGGGCCGTGATGTGGTGCGCGTCGCCGGACAGGCCGTAGCCGGTCACCTCGGCGTAGATGCGCGCGCCGCGGCGCTTCGCGTGCTCGAGTTCCTCGAGCACGACGATGCCGGCCCCCTCGCCCATGACGAAGCCGTCGCGGTCCTTGTCCCAGGGACGAGACGCCCGCGTCGGCGTGTCGTTGAACGAGGTCGAGAGCGCGCGGGCCGCGGCGAAGCCGGCGATGCCGAGGCGAGATACCGCGGCCTCGGCGGACCCGGCGATCATGACGTCCGCGTCGTCGAGGGCGATCAGGCGCGCCGCGTCGCCGATGGCGTGCACCCCCGTGGAGCAGGCCGTGACCGCGGAATGGTTGGGGCCCTTGAAGCCGTGCTTGATGGAGACATGGCCGGAGACGAGGTTGATCAGCGCCGAGGGTATGAAGAACGGGCTGATGCGCCGCGGCCCCTTCTCCTTGAGCGTGATCGAGCCCTCGTAGATCGCCTGCAGGCCGCCGATGCCGGACCCGATCATGACGCCGGTGCGCTCGCGCTGCTCGTCGGTCTGGGGCGCCCAGCCGCTGTCGGCGATCGCCATCTCGCCCGCGGCGACGCCATAGACGATGAACTCGTCCATCTTGCGCTGGTCCTTTGGAGGGACCCAGTCGTCGGCGTTGAAGAGCCCCTGCGCGGTGTCGCCGCGGGGAACCGTGCCGGCGACCTTGGCCGGCAGGTCCGACACGTCGAACTTCTGGATCGCGCCGAGCCCGGATTCCCCGGCCACGAGGCGCCGCCAGGAGGCCTCGACGCCCGACCCCAGCGGGGTCACGAGCCCGAGACCGGTCACCACTACCCGTCGCATCCGGTCCTCTCCAGCGAACTCAGCGGGCGCCGCGCGTCGTCACTTGTGCGATTCGATGAAGGAGATCGCGTCCTTGACCGTCGCGATCTTCTCCGCCGCGTCGTCGGGGATCTCGCAGCCGAACTCCTCCTCGAAGGCCATCACCAGCTCGACCGTGTCGAGGCTGTCGGCGCCGAGGTCGTCCACGAACGAGGCGTTCTCGGTGACCTTGGCCTCGTCGACGCCCAGGTGCTCGACCACGATCTTCTTCACGCGTTCGGCGATGTCGCTCATCTCGGTTGCCTTTCCAGCTCGATTTCATGCGTCCCCGGACCGCAGACGGGCCGGTCCCGGGGATCCGATTCGGAGGCTCCCGAGCCCCCGAGGCGGCATTAGACGGACGGGGTCGTTAGCACAAGAGGCCGCATGCGTGCCAGCCTCGCCGCGCCGCCATCCGCCGCTCAGATCATCGCCATGCCGCCGTTCACGTGCAGCGTCTGCCCGGTCACGTAGGCGGCCTCCCCGGAGGCGAGGTAGACGACCGCCGCGGCGACGTCGCCCGCCTGGCCGAGGCGGCCCGCGGGGATGGACTGCACCAGCCGCTCGCGCTGCTGGTCGTTGAGGGCATCGGTCATCGGCGTCGCGATGAACCCCGGCGCCACGCAGTTCACGGTGATCGCGCGCGAGGCGAGCTCCTGCGCCAGCGCCTTCGACATGCCGATCATGCCGGCCTTGGCCGCCGCGTAGTTGGCCTGGCCCGGATTGCCGGTGACGCCGACGATCGATGTGATCCCGACGATGCGGCCCCAGCGGCGCTTCATCATCCCGCGCATCGCGGAGCGCGCGAGCCGGAACCCGGCGGAGAGGTTGACGTCGAGCACCTTCTGCCAGTCCTCGTCCTTCATGCGCATGGCGAGGCCGTCCCGGGTCAGGCCGGCGTTGTTGACCAGGATGTCGACCTGGCCGAGCGCCTTCTCCGCGTCCGCGAAGAGCCTGTCGGTCGCCGCGGGATCGCCGAGGTCGCCCGGCACGGCGACGGCCGCGTCGCCGATCTCCGCGCGCAGCGCCTCGAGCGCCTCGACGCGTGTGCCGGACAGCGCGACGCGCGCGCCCTGCGCCGCCAGCGCGCGGGCGATCGCGCCGCCGATGCCGCCGGAGGCGCCGGTGACCAGCGCCGTCCTTCCCGTGAGATCGAACATGGGGATCCTCCTCAGACCGTCTTGGCGAAGGCTTCGATGTCGGCGGGCAGGTTGAGCGCGACCGCCGCCATGTCGGGCTCGATGCGCCTGGCGAGGCCGGTCAGGACCTTTCCGGCGCCGCATTCGACGAGCGAGGACACGCCAGCCGCCCTCATCCACGAGACGCTCTCGCGCCACCGCACCATGCCCGTGACCTGGCGCACCAGCAGGTCGCGGATCGCCGCGGGATCGCTGGTGGCGCTGGCGGTCACGTTGGCGACCAGCGGCACGCGCGGCGGCGCGATCACGGCCTTCCCAAGCGCCTCGGCCATGGCGTCCGCCGCCGGGCGCATCAGCGCGCAGTGGAACGGCGCGGAGACCGGGAGCAGGATCGCGCGCTTCGCGCCCCTGGCCTTGGCGACGTCG
>VGDA01000147.1 GCA_016869915.1 Alphaproteobacteria bacterium | reverse complement strand
TCGCCGCGCGCAGGTGCTCGAGCTGCTCAACGTCCGCAGCAGCACGCTGGCGCGATGGATGCAGATCGGGCTCGTGCCCAAGCCGTTGCCAGGCACGTCGGTCTGGGACCGCGTGGCGATCGAGCGGGCTATTGATCGCGCAAGCGGGCTGGAGCAGCCTGCGCCGCGCAGTGCATGGATGGAGACCCTGGAACGTGCAGACGCTTAGGCTTCGCGGCACGAAGCGCTATCAGAGCGGCGGACGGACCTACTGGTACTTCCGCGCGACCGGCGAGCGGCTGCCCGACGATCCGCACGCGCGGGCCATGCGCGTGCTCGAGATCCACAAGGAGCGCGAGAAGTTCAAGTCGACGCCGCGCGGCGTCGTGTACGCGCCAGGCTCGTTCGACGACCTGTGCGATGCGTACTTGAGGAGCGACGACTACCAGCGCCTGTCGATGACGACGCGCGCCGACTACCGCGAGCGGATCGACTGGCTTCGCAAGCGCTTTGGCACGCTCGACGTCGCAGGACTGGACCGGGAGTTCGTGGTCGCGCTGCGCGACAAGCTGGCGGCGAAGCCGCGCGCGGCGGACTGGATGCTGCAGGTTCTCCGCCGGCTGCTGTACTTCGCGCTCGATCGGCCGAGCCGCTTCGGCCTGCAGCACAACCCGGCCGCGCGCTTCAAGCGGGCATGGCGGCCGTCAGCGACCAGCAACCGGCCGTGGACGCAGGCCGAGCTCGTCGCAATGGTCGCCGCGCCTGGCGCGATCGCGACCGCCTGCATGCTCGGCGCTCATCTTGGCCAGCGCGAGGCCGACATCCTCCGGCTGACCTGGTCGCAGTATGACGGCGACGCCGTGACCCTGCGTCAGGGGAAGACCGGCGAGCAGCTGGTCGTGCCGGTGCATCCGGACCTGGAAAGGCACCTCGCCGCGCTGCCGCGGACGGAGCTCGGGACGATCGTCGTCGGGGCTCGAGGCCGGCCGCTGACCGGCAACGGGTTCCGCACCCTGTTCCAGCGCGCAAGGGCTGTCGCCGGGCTTGCGGGCATCACCTTCCACGGCCTGCGCCACACCGCCGCCCAGGCGCTGGCGGAGGCCGGCTGCAGCGAGGCGGAGATCCGCGCCGTGCTCGGGCACAGGACTAGCCAGATGGCCCAGCACTACACCCGGCGGGCCGATCAGACGCGCCTGGCGGAGGCGGCCGTGGCGAGGCTCTCAGCGCCGCCGGAAAAGAACAAAGTAGGGAGAAAAATGTCTAAGAGGGTCCGCAAAACTGTCTAAAGAACGAAGCGAGGACCACCTAAGTCGTTGATTCGACTGGTAGCGGCGGGCAGATTTGAACTGCCGACCAAGGGCTTATGAGTCCCCTGCTCTACCACTGAGCTACGCCGCTCCAAGCGGAGCGCGCGACCGGAGCCGCGCGAGGAGGCGAGGCTATACGCGCTCGCTCGCGAGGGTGTCAAGGCGCGCGGCGTGGGCGCCGGGCGGCGGCGCGGCGCGGCGGATCCAGCCGCCGCCCAGGACGCGGTCGCCGCGCTGCACGACCGCCGCCTGGCCGGCCGCGATCGCGAATTCCGGGCCGGCGAGCTCGATCCTGGCACTGCCCGGCTCCTCGTCGAATCTCAGGATCGCCGGTGCCGGCGACGCGGTCGAGCGCACGCGCACCTCGACATCCCCGAGGTCGCCGGGCGGCGCGGCGCTGCCGCCGATCCAGTTGAAGTCGCCGACGAGGATCTCCCGACGCGCCAGCGCCGCGCGCGGACCGACGACGACGCGCGCGGCGGCGGGATCTACCGCGACGACGTAGAGCGGCTCGGCGGAGCCGCCGATGCCGAGGCCGCGGCGCTGGCCGACCGTGAAGCCGATCGTGCCCTCGTGGCGCCCGAGCACGCGGCCCTCCATGTCGACGATGTCGCCGGCGCGCGCCGCCTCCGGGCGCAGCCGCGCGACGAGCCGCGCATAGTCGCCATCAGGCACGAAGCAGATGTCCTGGCTGTCGGGCTTGCCGGCGACGCGCAGGCCAAGCCGCGCGGCGTGCCGGCGCGTCTCGTCCTTGGCCATGCCGCCGAGCGGGAAGCGCAGGAACTCGAGCTGCGCCTGGGTCGTCGCGAAGAGGAAGTAGCTCTGGTCGCGCGCCGGCTCCGCGCCGCGATGCAGCTCGGCACCCGACGGCCCCGCGACGCGGCGCGCGTAGTGGCCGGTGGCCAGCGCAGCCGCGCCGAGGTCGCGCGCCACGCCGAGCAGGTCGCGGAACTTGACCGTGCGATTGCACTGGATGCAGGGCACCGGCGTCTCGCCGCGCGCGTAGGACGATGCGAAGTCGTCGATCACCGCCTCGCGGAACCGGCTCTCGTAGTCGAGCACGTAGTGCGGGATGCCAAGGCGCGCGGCGACGTCGCGGGCATCGCCGATGTCCTGGCCCGCGCAGCAGGCGCCGCGGCGGCCGATGGCCACGCCATGGTCGTAGAGCTGCAGCGTCACGCCGACGACGTCGTAGCCGCCCTCGCGGAGCAGGCCGGCGACGGTCGAGGAATCGACGCCGCCCGACATCGCCACGACGACGCGCGCGCCATCGGGGACGCCGTCGAGGCGCATCACCCGCGCTCGTCCAGCCAGGCCATCTGGATGGCCTCGAGGATCTTCTCGTTCGAGCGGTTCGGGTCGTCGGCGAAGCCCGGCAGCGCCTGCACCCATTTCCACAGGTCGGTGAAGCGCAGGTTGACCACGTCGGCGTCGGGATGCGCCTCCTCGAGCTCGATCGCGATGTCGTGCACGTCCGTCCACCTGAGCTTCTTCATGGCATGGCTCCCGTGTCGCGCGCGACCCGCCGTCGTCAGCGCTTGTCGACCATCATGTTGCGGGTCGCGGCTGGCAGGCTCACCGTGAGCCCGTCGAGTTCCTCGGTCATGATGATCTGGCAGCCGAGGCGCGAGGTGTGCGTCAGGCCGAAGGCGAGGTCGAGCATGTCCTCCTCCTCCTCCTTCGCCTCGGGCAGGCGCTCGTAGTCCTCGTCGCCGACCACGACATGGCAGGTCGAGCAGGCGAGCGAGCCCTCGCAGGCGCCCTCGAGGTCGATCCCGTTGCGGTGAGCGATCTCGAGCACGGAGAGGCCGACCGGCGCCTCGACCTCGCGGCGCGAGCCGTCGCGCACGATGAACGTCATCCTCGGCATGCTGCCTTCTCCCTCGCTTGCCAGTTGCGCCCTCCCTCGGAGGGCGCGGTCAGAGTTCCAGCCGGTCGATCGAGCGGCCGGCGAGCGCGGCGCGAATACCACGATCCATCCGGCGCTCGGCGAATATCTTCGTGCCTTCCTCGAGCCCGCCCGCGGCCGCAACGACGGCGTCCCGGTCGGCGCCGGACAGCGCGGCCTCGACCTCGCTGGCGAGGTCCTCGATCGCCGCGCGCTCGCCGGCGGAGAGCAGCGCCCCGTCGGCAGCCAGCGCCGCGCGTACGGCGTTGAACGTGCGCCGGGCCTCGACCTTGGCCTCGGCGAGGAGCCGCGCGTCCATGTCGTCCTGCGCGTTGTCGAGCGACTCGCGCAGCATGCGTGCCATCTCGTCCTCGGAGAGGCCGTAGCTCGGCCGCACCTCGACCCGCGCCTGCCGGCCGGTCACCCGCTCCTCCGCGCTCACCGTGAGCAGGCCGTCGGCATCGACCGCGAAGGACACGCGGATGCGCGCCGCGCCCGCCACCATCGGCGGGATGCCGTCGAGCATGAACCGCGCGAGGCTGCGGCACTGGTCGACCATCTCGCGCTCGCCCTGCACGACATGGATCGCCATCGCGGACTGGCCATCCTCGTAGGTCGTGAAGTCCTGGGCACGCACGACCGGGATCGGCGTGTTGCGGTCTATGATCTTCTCGACGATCCCGCCCATCGTCCCGAGGCCGAGCGACAGCGGCGTCACGTCGAGCAGCAGCGTGTCCGACCCCGCGGTCAGGGCCTCCGCCTGCAGCGCCGCACCGACCGCGACGACCTCGTCCGGGTCGATGTCGCCGAGCGGCGGGCGGCCGAGGAACTCCTCGAGCCGGCGGCGCACCAGCGGCACGCGCGTGGAGCCGCCGACGAGCACGCAGCCCCCGAGCTCGGAGGGCGGGACGCCAGCGTCGGAGAGAACCTGGCGGCAGATGCGGATGCTGCGCTCGACGAGCGGCTCCACGAGTTCGTCGAGCTGCGCGCGCGACAGGGAATGGCGCGAGGGCGCGCCGCCGGCGTCCAGCGTGCCGGACCACGTGTCCTGCGAGGACAGGCATTCCTTCGCGATCCGGCCGAGCGCCAGCGCCGCCTTCGCGAGCCGCGCGTCGACGACGCCGCCGATGCCCGCGGCGGCGCGCTCCGCGAGCAGGCGCTCGGCGACGGCATGGTCGATGTCGTCGCCGCCGAGCGCGGTGTCGCCGCCGGTGGCGAGGACCTGGAACACGCCCTTCTCGAGCCGCAGCAGCGAGAAGTCGAAGGTGCCGCCGCCGAGGTCGTAGACGGCGTAGAGCCCCTCGACCCCGCTGTCGAGGCCGTAGGCGAGCGCGGCCGCGGTCGGCTCGTTGACGAGGCGCAGCGCCTCGAGCCCGGCGAGCCTCGCGGCGTCGCGCGTGGCGGTCCGCGCGGCATCGTCGAAATAGGCCGGCACGGTGATGACCGCGCGGTCGACCTCGCGGCCGAGCGCCTTGCGCGCGCGCGCGGCGAGGGCGCGCAGGATGTCGGCGGATATCTCCACCGGCGTCAGCAGCCGCCCGCCGATCGACAGCCGTGCCATGCCGCCCTCGGCCGCGGGGCCGAGTTCGTAGGGAAGCACGCCGGCGAGCGCCTTGAGGTCGGAGGCGCCCCGGCCCATGAGCCGCTTGATCGAGGACACGACGCGCTCCGGCGCATCCAGGAGGTCGGTGCGCGCCTCGTGGCCGACGACGACCTGCGCGCCGTAGGACACGACCGAGGGCAGCAGCGCGCGGCCGCGCTCGTCGCGCAGCACCTCCGCCCTGCCCTCGCGCGCGACGGCCACGACGGAGTTGGTGGTGCCGAGGTCGATCCCGACGGCGAGGCCGCGCTCCCCCTCGTGGGGCAGCGGCGTCTGGCCGGGCTCGTATATGTCGAGCAGCATCGACCTCACTCCCCGCCCAGCAGCCGCGCGTGCCTGGCGCGCGCCTCGTCGACGAGCTTGCGCAGGTAGCGCAGGCGCAGCGCGGCGCGGCGCGCCGCCGCGACGTCGCCCGCCGCGAAGGCGTCGCCGAGTTCCGCCTCGATCGTCATCGTGTCGGCGACCGCCGCGCCGATGCAGGTCTCGACGCCCGCGGCATCGCGCGCGCCGGCGAGGGTCTCGCGGCGCTCCATCTGCTCCATGAGCAGCTCGGGGTCGCGGATCGTGCGATCGTCAGCCGGCGCATCGCCCCCGAGGCCGAGCAGGTACTCCGCGCGCGACAGCGTCCCCTTCAGCGTCTCGTAGGCGTCGTTCAGCGCCACGGCCTGGGCCTGCGAGATCGCCTTCTCGCGCGCGCCGCGCGTGGCGAAGCGGTCGGGATGGAGCTGGCGCTGGAGCGAGAAATAGCTGCGCTCGACCTCGCGCGGGTCGATCGCGAAGCCCCGCGCGAGGCCCAGCCGGGCGAAGTGGTCGATCGGCCGCGGGGGCTGCACGACACGGCACGTCGCGCAGAACAGCGCCTCGGGCGCGACCGGCCCGGCGCAGGACCAGCAGGCAAGCGGCGCCGGGGCCGGTTCCGCCGATATGTCGTGCTGGAGGTTCACGTGCGGTCTCGTTGCCGGCGGGGCCGGGGTGGAAAATGGCGCGGCCGGCGCGCGCGTGGCGGCCGGCCGCGAGGGACGACGCCCCGCGGCGCCGTCAGACGTGGAAGGACTCCCCGCAGCCGCAGCGACCCTTCTCGTTGGGGTTGCGGAAAGTGAAGCCGGATTTGAACTGCTCCTCGACGAAGTCCATCTCCGTCCCGAAGAGGAACATGGCGGCCTTCGGCGCGATCAGGATCCTGATGTCCTCAGCCGGCTTCAGCTCCTCGTCGCCCGGCTCCGCCGCGTCGGCGTATTCGAGCGTGTAGCTGAGGCCAGAGCAGCCGCGCGTGCGCACGCCGACGCGCACGCCGTAGGACGGCTTGCCGCGCTTGGCGAGCAGCGCGCGCACGCGCTCCATCGCCGCCGGCGTCACCGACACGGGCGGCGGCCGCGGCGCGGGCGGGCGGGCGGGCGGCGCGGCCTTCGCCTGCGCCGTCGCCGCCGGCTGCTGCTGCTGGATGTCGGACATCTGCCCCCCGCCCCGGTTCAGCTGTTCGCGGCCTTGGGGGCCGCGCCATGCTTGCTGCGGTAGTCCTCGATCGCCGCCTTGATCGCGTCCTCGGCCAGCACCGAGCAATGGATCTTGACCGGCGGCAGGGCGAGGTGCTGCGCGATCTGCGTGTTGCGGATCGACGCCGCCTCGTCGAGCGACTTGCCCTTGACCCATTCGGTGACGAGCGAGCTCGACGCGATCGCCGAGCCGCAGCCGAAGGTCTTGAACTTCGCGTCCTCGATGATGCCGTCCGCGCCGACCTTGATCTGCAGCTTCATCACGTCGCCGCAGGCCGGGGCGCCGACGAGGCCCGTGCCGACCGCGCTGTCGTCCTTGTCGAAGGCGCCGACGTTGCGCGGGTTCTCGTAGTGGTCGACCACCTTGTCGCTGTAGGCCATGTGCGAGTCTCCTGTCTGCGGAGGGTATAGAACGTCGGTCGACGGCTTTGAAGGGCCTGCGCCCTCAATGGGCCGCCCACTGGATGGATTTCAGGTCGATCCCGGCCTGCGCCATCTCCCAGAGCGGGCTCATCTCGCGCAGCTTCTGCACCGCGGCGATGATGCGGTCGGCGGCGTAGTCGACCTCGGCGTCGGTCGTGAAGCGGCCGAAGCCGATGCGCAGGCTGGTATGCGCGAGCTCCTCCTCGACGCCCAGCGCGCGCAGCACGTAGCTGGGCTCGAGCGAGGCCGAGGTGCAGGCGGATCCCGACGAGACCGAGAGGTCCTTGATCCCCATCATCAGCCCCTCGCCCTCGACATAGGCGAAGGAGAGGTTGAGGTTGCCGGGGATGCGGTTCGTCGCGTCGCCGTTCATGAACACCTCGGGCAGGCGCGCGTTGATGCGCGACAGGAAGCGGTCGCGCAGCGCCTCGAGGCGCGCAGTCTCCTGCGCCATCTCGCGCTGGCAGATCGCCGCGGCCTCGCCCAGCCCGACGCAGAGCGGCGTCGGCAGCGTGCCCGAGCGCATGCCGCGCTCCTGGCCGCCGCCATGGATGAGCGCCTGCATGCGCACCCGCGGCTTGCGGCGGACATAGAGCGCGCCGATGCCCTTGGGCCCGTAGATCTTGTGGCCGGAGATCGACATGAGGTCGATGTTCATCGCCTCGACGTCGAGCGGGATCTTGCCGTAGGCCTGCGCGCAGTCGGTGTGGAAGAAGGCGCCCTTCGCGCGGCAGAGCCTGCCGATCTCCGCGAGCGGCTGGATGACGCCGATCTCGTTGTTCACGCCCATGATCGAGACGAGCACCGTGCGCTCGCCGATCGCGGCCTCTAGCGCGGCGAGTTCGACGAGCCCATCCTTGCCGACCGGGAGGTACGTCACCTCGAAGCCCTCGCCCTCGAGGTGGCGGCAGGTGTCGAGCACGCATTTGTGCTCGGTCACCAGCGTCACGATGTGGTTGCGCCTGTCCTTGTAGAAGCGCGCGACGCCGGCGATGGCGAGGTTGTTGGACTCGGTCGCGCCGGAGGTGAACACGATCTCGCGCTCGTCCGCGCCGATCACGGCCGCGAGCTGCGCGCGCGCCTTCTCGACGCCCTCCTCCGCCTCCCAGCCATGCAGGTGGTTGCGGCTATGCGGGTTGCCGAAGCGCTCCGTGAAGTACGGCATCATGGCCTCGAGCACGCGCGGATCCATCGGCGTGGTGGCCTGGTAGTCGAGGTAGATGGGCCGGGGCTCGTTGGTGCCCGCGCGCCTCTCGTCCTTCTGTGCCGTGCCGGTCATGTCGATGCTCGTCCTTGCAGGTTCGGGTGTCGTACGGGTCTGGTTCAGGCCGCCGCGCGGGCGTCGCGCACGCGGGCGGCGATGCGTCCCCATTCGCCTGCAAAGCGCCCGGCCTCGTCGAGCGAGGTGGCGGGCCCGAGGCTCACGCGCACG
>VGDA01000146.1 GCA_016869915.1 Alphaproteobacteria bacterium | reverse complement strand
CTGGAGGACGCGGACCACGCCAGCCTCGAGCCCGCGCTGCTCGCCGCGGAGTGGAAGTGGGACGGCGCGCGCATCCAGCTCTGCGGCGACGGCACCGCGACGCGGCTGCATTCGCGCACCGGCGACGACATCGGCACCGCCTTCCCCGAGATCCGCGACGGCTTCGGCCTGCGCGCGGTGCTCGATGGCGAGCTCCTCGCGGGACGCCCCGGCGCGCCCGGCTCGTTCAATGCGCTGCAGCAGCGGCTCAACCGCAAGGCGCCGACGCGCCGGCTGCTCGCCGCCAACCCGGCCTTCGTGCGCCTCTACGACATCCTCCTCGACGGCGAGGAGGACCTGCGCGCCCTGCCCTTCGCCGCGCGGCGCGCGCGGCTCGAGGCCTGGCACGCGCGCAACGTCGCCGGCACGCCGCGCGCCGGGTTCCTCGACCTGTCGGGCATGCTCGCCTTCGCGGGCTGGGACGACCTCGCGGCGCTGCGCGGGCAGGCCGCGGCGCAGGGCGCCGAGGGGCTGATGCTCAAGCGCCTCGACTCCCCCTACCTGGGCGGCAGGCCGCGAGGGCCGTGGTTCAAGTGGAAGCGCGACCCGATGCGCGTCGACGCCGTGCTGCTCTACGCGCAGCGCGGCCATGGCCGCCGCTCCTCCTTCTATTCCGACTTCACCTTCGGCTGCTGGGGCGCGGAGGGCGAGCTGGTGCCGGTCGGCAAGGCCTATTTCGGCTTCACCGACGAGGAGCTCGCGCGGCTCGACCGCTGGGTGCGCGCGCACGTGGTCGACCGCTTCGGCCCCGTCCTCGTGGTCGAGCGCGCGCTGGTCTGCGAGCTCGCCTTCGACGCCGTGCAGCGCTCGACCCGCCACAAGTCGGGGATCGCGCTGCGTTTCCCGCGCATCGAGCGCATCCGCTGGGACAAGCCGGCCGCCGAGGCGGACCGGGTCGAGGCGCTCCTCGCGCTGGCCGCGGCAGGCGGGAGCTAACACCGCGTTAACTATCCTGCGCCTAGGGTCGCGCTTTCCCAGGGGAGAAGGCTCGGCACGCATGGCCGCGGTCTGGAACGTCATCGCGCGGGGGATCGCGCTGCTGCGCGGGGGGTCGACGCGACCGCCGGCGCAGCCATCGGCCGCGGACGGCCCCCTGGCCCCCGAGATGGCCGCGGCGCTCGAGCTGCTCGACGCCGGCTTCGCCATCCTCGATCGCGACCGCGCCATCGCCTTCGCCAACCGGCGCTTCGCCGAGACGCTGCGCCTGCCGCCGGCCCTCGCCTGCCCGGGCCGCCGCCTGTCCGAGGTCGTCGCCCATTGCGCGTCGCGCGGCGACTTCGCCGATGCGCGCGGCGAGGCGGCGCTGGAGCGGCTGCTGGTCGCGCCCACCGGGTTCGACCCCATGACCGAGGAGCGCCGCGGCAGCGATGGCGGCACGCTGCGCGTCGAGGCCTCCGCGCTTCCCGGCGGCGGCGCGATGCTCGTCGTCTCCGATCGCTCGCGCCAGCGCCGCGCGGAGGACGAGCTGGCCGCGGGCCGCGAGCTGGCCGCGCGGCAGGGCGCGGAGCTTGCCGCGCTGCGCGGGCGCGTCGAGCGACAGCGCGTGGCGATCGACGAGGAGCGGGCCCGCGCGACGCGCGCGAATTCCTCCAAGACCGACTTCCTCGCCACGGTCAGCCACGAGATCCGCACGCCGATGAACGGCATCATCGGCATGAACGCCCTGCTGCTCGAGACGCCGCTGGGCGACGAGCAGCGCCAGTTCGCCGAGGCCGTGCGCGAGAGCGCGGAGAGCCTGCTCGCGCTGGTCAACGACGTGCTCGACGTCGCCAAGCTCGAATCCGGCCGCATCGACATCGAGACGATCGACTTCGGCCTCGCCGACGTCGTCGAGAGCGCGATCGAGCTGCTCGCCCCGCGCGCGCACCGCAAGGGCCTCGACCTCGGCGTCTACATCCACCCCGCGGCCCAGCTCGACCTGCGCGGCGACCCGACGCGGCTGCGCCAGGTGCTGCTCAACCTCGTCTCCAACGCCATCAAGTTCACCGAGCTCGGCTCCATCGAGGTCGACGTGCGCGCGCATCGCGGCGAGCAGGGCAAGGTGAAGCTGCGCGTCGCCGTGACCGACACCGGCATCGGCATCCCCGCCGAGGCGCATGGGCGGATCTTCGAGAAGTTCGCGCAGGCCGACAGCAGCATCACGCGGCGCTATGGCGGCACCGGCCTCGGCCTCTCGATCTGCCGGCAGTTCGTCGAGATGCTCGGCGGCGAGATCGGCGTCGAGAGCGAGCCCGAGCGCGGCTCGACCTTCTGGTTCACCCTGCCGATGGAGCTGGCCAGCCGCGCCGTGCCCGACCGCGCGGCGGCGCTGCGCGCGCTCGCGGGGCTGCGCGCGCTGGTCGTCGACGACGCCGAGATGAACCGCAGGATCCTGCGCCGCCAGCTCGAGGCGCTGGGCTTGCGCGTCTCCGAGGCGGTCGACGCGCTCGAGGCGATCGCATCCCTCGAGGCGGAGCGCTTCGACCTCGTCATCGTCGACGAGCAGGTCGCCGCGCGGCCTGGCCGCGGCGGCCTCGACCGGCTGCGCGAGGCCGCGCGCGCGCACGCGCCGCGCATGGTCCTCGCCTCCTCGATCGGCGCGCTGCGCCCGCAGGGCGGCGACGGCGACCCGCGTCGCGGCTGCGACGCGATCCTCGGGAAGCCCGTGCGGCTGCACTCCGTGCGCGAATGCCTCGCGCGCCTCTTCGCGGATGCCTCCGACGCCGGCGCGCCCTCGGCGCCGGCCCGTCCCGCGCCGGGAGCCGCCGCGGCGGCGCGCGCGCCGGTCGACGGCGCGCGGCTGCTGGTGGCGGAGGACAACCGCGTCAACCAGAGCCTGATGCGCGCCGTGCTGGAGCGCGAGGGCTTCGCGGTCGACATCGCCTCGACCGGCGCCGAGGTGGTGGAGATGGCGCGGCGCCAGCGCTACGACGCGATCCTGATGGACGTGCAGATGCCGGCGATGAACGGCGTCGAGGCGACGGCGCGCATCCGCGAGATCGGCGGCGAGCAGGCCCGCGTGCCGGTCGTCGCGCTGACCGCCAACGCGATGCCCGGCGCGCGCGAGCACTACCTGTCGATGGGCATGGACGACTACATCGCCAAGCCGATCAACCGCACCGAGGTGATGGCGATCCTGCGCCGCCTCATCGTCGCCGCGCCCGCCTCGGGCGAGGACGGCGCGGCCGAGCCCGTCGTCGAGGCGAAGCCCGCCACCGAGGCGCCGGACCTCGAGGACGCGCAGGTCACCGCCATCCAGGCCGTGCTGCGCGCCACCGAGTTCCAGCGCCTGCTCGCCGGCTTCGTCGAAGGCGCGGAGCAGCGCATCGAGGCGCTGCGCGGCGCCGCCGGCGACCTCGGCGCGCTGGCGCGCGCGGCGCACGACCTCAAGGGCGTGGCGGGAAATTTCGGCGCGCGGCGCACCAGCCTGCTCGCTGCGGAACTGGAGGCCGCCTGCCGCGACCGCCGCCGCGGCGACGCGGAGCGCCTGGTCGAGGAGGTCGCGGCGTCCTCGGCGCGCGCCTGCGCCGCCATCCGCGAGCGCTACCTGCGCGCCGCGGCGGCGGGCTGAGCCCCGCCTCGCCTCAGCCCCAGAGCGCCGGGGTCGGCGGCGAGACCGTGCTGCCCGCGTAGACGAGGCCCGGGTCGCGGTCGCGCGCCAGCAGCAGCGGCCCGTCCACGTCGACCCATTCCGCGCCCTGCGCGACCAGGATCGCCGGCGCCATGGCGAGCGACGTGCCCAGCATGCAGCCGACCATCACGCGGCGCCCCGCCGCGCGCGCGGCGTCGCGCAGGCGCAGCGCCTCGGTCAGGCCGCCGGCCTTGTCGAGCTTGATGTTGATCGCCTCGTAACGCGCGCCGATCTCCGCCAGCGACGAGGTGTCGTGGCAGGACTCGTCGGCGCAGACCGGCACCGGGTGCTCGACCTCGGCGAGGCCGCCATCCTTCCCGGCCGGCAGCGGCTGCTCGATCATCTCGACGCCGAGCCCCGCGAGCTCGCGCGCGAAGGACGCGTAGTGCGCCGCCGTCCACGCCTCGTTGGCGTCGACGACGAGGCGCGCGGCGGGCGCGCCGCGGCGCACCGCCTGGACGCGCGCGAGGTCGCCGTCGCCGGTCAGCTTGATCTTCAGCAGCGGGCGCCCCGCGGCCGCGCGCGCCGCGGCCTCCATCGCCGCGGGCTCGTCGACCGAGAGCGTGTAGGCCGTGGTCAGCGGGCGCGGCGCGGGCAGCCCCGCGAGCTCCCAGACCGGCTTGCCCGCGCGCTTCGCCTCGAGGTCCCACAGCGCGCAGTCGAGCGCGTTGCGCGCGGCGCCGGCGGGCAGCAGCGCCTGCAGCTCCGCGCGCCCCGCCCCGCCCTCGATCGCGGCGCGCGCGCCCTCGATCTGCGCGAGCACGGAATCGACGCTCTCGCCGTAGCGCGGATAGGGCACGCATTCGCCGCGGCCGCGCGCGTCGCCCTCGGCGATCGTGGCCGTGACGACGACGCTCTCGGTGCGGGCGCCGCGCGAGATGCGGAAGACGCCGCGGATCGGGAAGACCTCGCGGACGGCGCGCAGGCTGCGGCGGGTCATCGGATCTTCATCATCCGGTCGACGATCCGGCCCACGCCGCCGCGCGAGGGATCGACGCAGGGCAGGCCCGTGCGGTCCTCGATGCGCTTCATCGCGGTGGCCGCGGCGCGCGGCGTCATCTTCGAGGTGTTGAGCGACACCGCGATGCACTTCGCCCTCGGGTTGGTCAGGCGCGCGTGCAGCACGTTGAGGTCGATCGCCTCGCGGATGTCCGGCAGCCTGTAGCCGGGCAGGCCGCGCATGTGCGGGCGGCCGAGCTCGTGGCACATGACCAGCGCGTCGGGCTGCGCGCCATGGATCAGCGCCAGCGTCACGCCGGCATAGGAGGCGTGGAAGAGCGAGCCCTGCCCCTCGACCAGGTCCCAGTGGTCGGCGTCGTTGTCGGGCGACATCTTCTCGACGCAGCCCGCGACGAAGTCGGAGACCACGGCGTCGATCGACACGCCGCCGCCGGCGATGAGGATGCCCGTCTGCCCGGTGGCGCGGAACGTCGCCTTGAGGCCGCGGGCATGCATCTCCCGCTCGAGCGCGCAGGTCGTGTACATCTTGCCGATCGAGCAATCCGTGCCGACGGTCAGTAGGCGCTTGCCGCTGCGCTTGCGCCCCGTGGCGATCGGGAACTCCTCCGTCGGGTGGCGCACGTCGAAGAGGCTGCGCCCGAGCTTGCGCGCCTTCGCGGCGATCTCCGGGATGTCGGCGAGGCGCTGGTGCAGGCCCGCCGCGAGGTCGAGGCCGGCGTCGAGCGCCGCGTGCAACGCCTCCATCCAGGCCGGGGAGAACACGCCGCCGCGGTTCACCGCGCCGACGATCATCGTGCGCGCGCCCTTCCTGGCGGCTTCCTTCGGGGTCATGTCCGGGACGAGCGCGTCCGCCTTGCAGCCGGGCAGGCGCAGCTGGCCGACGCAGCGCTCGGGATGCCACTGGGCCACGCCGATCGACGTCTTGGCCGCGAGCGGGTCGCCCGCGTCGGCGAGGAACAGGAGGTAGGGCTGCTTGATCTCCACGGCGTTCATCCCTTCGATGGTGGACGCGGCGATAGTGGCGGAAGCGCCGCCGCCTCGACAAGCGCGGAGGATGGCGCCGCGCGCGCGCGCAGCGGCTAGGATGGCCGCGGCCAGCGACGGAGGACGGGGATGGCGGGACGACAGGCACGCAACGACAGGCTGCGCGCAGCGCTCGAGGGCGGGCTCGCGCGGATCATGGCGGCGCACAGCCCGCTCTCGGCGACGCTCGCCGAGGAGGCCGGCTTCGACGGCGCCTGGGCCTCGGGCTTCAAGCTCTCGGCGCTGCTCGGCCTGCCCGATGTCAGCCTCGTGAGCATGGCGCAGCACCTCGAGATGGTGCGCGCGATGGCCTGGCGCACGCGCCTTCCGATCGTCGCGGACATCGACACGGGCTTCGGCAACGCGGTCAACGTCGTGCATGCCGTGCGCCTCTACGAGGAGGCCGGCGCGTCCGCGGTGGTGATCGAGGACAAGAGCTTCCCGAAGGTCACGAGCCTGGTCGCCGGCGGCAGGCAGGACCTCGTGCGCGCCGAGGAGTTCCAGGGCAAGGTCGCGGCGGCCGTGGCGACGCGCGGCGACCCCGGCTTCCTCGTCGTCGCGCGCACCGAGGCGCTGATCGCGGGGCTGGGCCAGGACGAGGCGCTGCGCCGCGCGCGCGCCTACGAGGAGGCGGGCGCCGACCTCGTGCTCGTGCACTCGAAGTCGCGCACGCCCGACGAGGTCGAGGCCTTCGCCCGCGCCTGGGACGGGCGCTGCGGCATCGTGCTGGTCCCGACCGCCTACCCGCAGCTCGACGAGCGCCGCATCCGCGCGCTCGGCACGGTGCGCATGGTGATCTACGGCAACCACGCGATCCGCGCCGCGGTCGCGGCGATGAAGGCGACCTTCGCGCGCATCGCGGCGGAGGGCGGCATCGCCGGCGTCGAGCGCGAGATCGCCACGGTCGAGGAGGTCTTCCGCCTCCAGCGCATGGACGAGGTCAGGGAGATCGAGGCGCGCTTCCTGCGCTGACCGCCGCGCGGATCCGCGTCTCCCGAGGCCCGCCAGCGATGACCGACGCGCCCGCGACGACGACGACCGCGGGTTCGACCGCGGGCGCGCGCCGCCTCGCGCTGCTCGCGCTGCAGGCCGGCGTCGCGGTCGTCACGATCGACATCTCGCTGACGAGCACCGCGCTGCCCGCCATCGCCGCGGCGCTGGGCACGAGCCCGGCCGCGGCGATCTGGATCGTCAACGCCTACTACCTCGCCGTGGTGGCCGCGCTGCTGCCGATGGGCGCGCTGGGCGAGATCCACGGACATGGGCGGGTCTTCCGCGCGGGGCTCCTCGCCTTCGCCGCGGGCGCGCTGGCCTGCGGCCTCGCCTGGTCGCTGCCGAGCCTCGCCGCGGCGCGGGCCGTCTCCGGAATCGGCGCGGCGGCGGTCGCGGCGACGACGCCGGCGCTGGTGCGCGCGCTCTACCCGCCGGGCCAGCTCGGCCGCGGGCTCGGCCTCTACGCGCTCGTCGTCGGCGTGGCGCTCGCCGCGGGGCCGGTGGCGGCGTCGGCGATCCTCGCGCTCGCGCAATGGCCCTGGCTCTTCCTCGCGGGCCTGCCCGTCATCCTCGCCGTGCTCGCGGCGCCGGCGCGGATCCTGCCGCCGACGGAACGCAGCGCGCGGCGCCTCGACGCGATGGCGGCGGCGCTCTGCGCCGCGATGTTCGCGCTCCTGCTGCTCGCGATCGCCGGCGTCGCGCATCGCGCCGCCTGGCCCGCGATCGCGCTCGCGGGCGCGCTGGCCGCGGCCTGCGCCGTCGCGCTGTGGCGGCGCGAGGCGGACAGCGCCGCGCCGATCCTCGCGCTCGACCTCTTCCGCATCCCCGTCTTCGCCCTGTCGGCGGCGACCTCGGCCTGCGCCTTCTCGATCCAGGGCCTGGCCTTCGTGGCGATGCCGCTGCTGCTGCAGGCGCGGCTCGGCTATTCGCAGGTCGAGATCGGGCTGCTGGTGACGCCATGGCCGGCGATGGTCGTCGCCACGACCCTGGTGGTGGCGCGGCTGGCGGACCGGCTCCAGCCCGGCCTGCTCGGCGCCGCGGGGCTCCTCGCCATGGCGCCGGGCCTCGCGACGCTGGCGGCCTTGGGGCCCGGCTCGACGCCGCTCGCCATCGCGCTGGCCCTCGCGGCCTGCGGCGCGGGCTTCGCCTTCTTCCAGTCGCCGAACATGAGGGCGCTGATGGCGAGCGCGCCGCGCCACCGCGGCGGCGGCGCCGGCGGCATCCTCGCGACGGCGCGGCTGCTCGGCCAGTCGCTCGGCGCGGCGCTGGTGGCGCTGTGCCTCGGCGCGCAGGGCACCGACGGCCTCGCGACCGCGCTGTGGATCGGCGCCGGCCTCGCGCTATGCGGCAGCGCGACGAGCGCCCTCAGGCTGCTGCCGGGGCTGCGGCGGGGGGACTAGAGCGAATTCCATCCTGGTTGAATCGCGAGGGATTCCCAATCGGTGCGAAGCGTGATTCAAGCTGGCCACTGGTACGAGGAGGCCAGCAGGGATGGCACGAGCTCTTTCCGGAGATCTCAGGTC
>VGDA01000145.1 GCA_016869915.1 Alphaproteobacteria bacterium | reverse complement strand
GACCACCCAGCGCAGCGCGCCGCTGTCGACATGCAGCAACCCGACGCGCTTGTGCGTCGGCGTCTCGGCCACAAGCAGCGCGGTCTCGCCATCGGCGAGCCAGCGCCCGGAGACTTTCGCGGTGCGCCCCGCGTCCAGGATCTCGCGGTCGCCGGACCCGTCGATGCCGACGCACCAGAGCTGCGTGCCCGCGGGATCGCGGTCCTTGCGCACGTAGAGGATCCGCCTGCCGCGCTCGTCGAGCTGCGGCGCGCCGGTGCCCGGCCGCTCGGGGCGCGCGACGACGCGGCGCGCGCCGGTGGCGACGTCGTGGGCGTAGACGAGGAAGGGCTCGATCTCCGCGCCGGTCGCGGGATCGCGGTTGGCGGCGTAGACGAGCGTGCGCCCGTCCGGCGCGAAGCGTCCGCCGCGCAGGAAATGCGCCGGCTCCTCGTCCGTGAGCAGGCGGCGCGCATGCGGCGGCGCCGCGGCGACGGCGTAGAGCCGCGTGCGCTCGTCGCCGGCGCGGTCCTCGGCCACGACGACCTCCGTGCCGTCGGGCGTCCAGCCCACGACGTAGCTGTCGTCGGGGCTGGAGGTGATGCGCACCGGCCCGGCCATGCCGTCGACCGGCGTGACGAAGGCGTCGACCGCGTCGCCGCGCCCCGCCCAGGAGAAGGCGACGCGCGAGAGGTCCGGGGACACGCTCTCCGCGACGACGCGCGGGAGGGCGAGGACCTCCTCGAGGAATTCGGCCGGGCTGCCCGCGAAGCTCATCTCAATGCGCCTCGGCCCAGGAGCGGCCATGCCCCGCCTCGACGACCAGCGGCACGCTCAGCTCGACCACGGGCGCGGCCGCGCCCTCCATCGCCGCGCGCACGACCTCGATGGTGCGGTCGCGCTCGGGCGGCGCCACCTCGAAGAGGAGCTCGTCGTGCACCTGCAGCAGCATGCGCGCCGACAGCCCCGCCGCGGCGAGCGCGCCGGGCACGCGGATCATCGCGCGCTTGATGATGTCGGCCGCGCCGCCCTGGATCGGCGCGTTGATCGCCGCGCGCTCCGAGAAGGCGCGCTGCGCGGGGTTCTTCGAGGCGATGCCCGGCACGTGGCAGCGGCGGCCGAAGGGCGTGACGACGTAGCCATGCTCGCGCGCGAAGCGCTTCGTCCTGTCCATGTAGTCGCGTATCCCCGGATAGCGCGCGAAATACGCGTCGATGTAGGCGCGCGCCTCCCCCTGCGGGATCGAGAGCTGGCGCGCGAGCCCGAAGGCCGAGATGCCGTACACGATGCCGAAGTTGATCGCCTTCGCGCGGTTGCGGACCTCCTTCGTCATCCCCGCGAGCGGCACGCCGAAGACCTCGCTCGCGGTCATCGCGTGGATGTCCTTGCCCTCGCGGAAGGCCTCGCGCAGCGCGTCGATGCCCGCGACATGCGCGAGCAGCCGCAGCTCGATCTGCGAGTAGTCGAGGCTGACCAGCTCGAACCCGTCCTCGGCCACGAAGGCGGTGCGGATCTTGCGACCCTCCTCCGTGCGCACGGGGATGTTCTGGAGGTTGGGGTCCGAGGAGGAGAGCCTGCCCGTCGAGGTCGCGGCCAGCGAGAACGAGGTGTGCACGCGCCCGGTGCGCGGGTCGATCCGCTCGACCAGCGCGTCGGCGTAGGTGGACTTGAGCTTGGCGAGCTGGCGCCAGTCGAGCACGAGCTGCGGCAGCGCGTGGCCGGCGGCGGCGAGGTCCTCGAGCACGTCGGCGCCGGTGGCCCAGGCGCCGGTCTTGGTGCGCGACGGCGCCGCGCCGTCGGGCAGCTTCAGGCCCATCTCGTCGAACAGGATCGCGCCGAGCTGGGCCGGCGAGCCGATGTTGAATTCGCGCCCGGCGGCGGCGTGGATCCTGCGCTCGAGCTCCTCGAGCCGCAGCGCGAGGTCGTTCGACACGCGGCGCAGCGCGTCGCGGTCGACCTTCACCCCCGCGCGCTCCATCGCCGCGACGATGCCGACCAGCGGCCGCTCGATCGTCTCGTAGACGCGCAGCAGCCGCTCCGCGCGCAGGCGCGGGCGCAGCAGCCGGTGCAGCCGCAGCGTCACCTCGGCGTCCTCGGCGGCGTAGTCGCGCGCGCGCTCGAGCGGCACCTCGGCGAAGCCGATGCGCGACTTCCCCGTCCCCGTCACCTCGTCGTAGGTGATCGTGCGGTGGCCGAGATGGAGCTGCGCGAGCTCGTCCATGCCGTGGCCATGCGCGCCGCCCTCGAGCACGAGGCTCGCCAGCATCGTGTCGTCGACGGGGCCGATGGAGATTCCTTGGCCGGCGAGGACGAGCGCGTCGTACTTGATGTTGTGGCCGATCTTGAGGACGGACGGGTCCTCGAGCAGGGGCCTGAGCCGCGCCAGCGCCGCGTCGCGGTCGAGCTGGCCGGGCACGCGCTCCGGCCCGCCGCCCAGCGCGAGCTCGCCCTCCGCCCCCGCCGCCGCGCCGCCGGGGCGGACATGCGCGAGCGGCACGTAGGCCGCCTCGCCCGGCTCGATCGCGAGAGACACGCCGACGAGCTCGGCGCGCATCGCGTCGAGCGACGTCGTCTCGGTGTCGACCGCGACATGCCCGGCCTCGGTCGCGCGCGCGATCCAGCGATCGAGCGCCTCCATGTCCTGCACCAGCACATAGCGCGCGGGCCCGGCGGGCGCGGCCGGAGGCGCGGGCGCGGGGCGCGGGGCGGCAGCCTCGCCCGGTGCCGCGGCCGGCGCGGAGGGCTCGGCGGAGACGCTGCCATCGGCCTGGAAGCGCGCCAGCAGGCTGCGGAAAGCCTGCGCCTCGAGGAAGGCGCGCAGCACCGCCGGATCGGGGCGGCGGCGCGCCAGCGCGTCGAGGTCCGCGGGCAGCTCGCAATCGTCCTTGAGGCGCACGAGCTCGCGGCTGATGCGTGCCTTGTCGGCGTTGGCGAGCAGCGTCTCGCGCCGCTTCGGCTGCCTGATCTCGCCCGCGCGCGCGAGCAGCGCGTCGAGGTCGCCGAAGGCGTTGACGAGCTCCGCGGCGGTCTTCACGCCGATGCCAGGCACGCCGGGCACGTTGTCGGTGGAATCGCCGGCCAGCGCCTGGACGTCGACGACGCGGTCGGGCCCGACGCCGAACTTCTCGCGCACCTCGTCCTCGCCGATCGGCTTCGACTTCAGCGGGTCGTACATGCGCACGCCCGGCCGGATCAGCTGCATCAGGTCCTTGTCGGAGGAGACGATCGTCACCTCGGCGCCGGCCTCGCGGGCCCTGCGCGCGTAGGTCGCGATGAGGTCGTCGGCCTCGAAGCCAGCGACCTCGATCGCCGGCACGGCGAAGGCGCGCGTCGCCTCGCGCACGAGCGCGAATTGCGGCACGAGCTCGGGCGGCGCCTCGGGGCGATGCGCCTTGTACTCGGGGTAGATGTCGTTGCGGAAGCTGCGCCGGCCGGCGTCGAAGATCACCGCGATGTGGTCGCAGTCCTGGTCCTGCAGCAGCTTCCAGAGCATCGAGCAGAAGCCGAACACCGCGCCGACGGGCGTGCCGTCGGCGCGCGTCATCGGCGTCTTGATCGCGAAGAAGGCGCGGAAGATGTAGCCGGAGCCGTCGACGAGGCAGACATGCCGCGTCGGCGCCCTGTCCCTGCCACCTTGCGCGGGCGCGCCGCCCACGCTCAATGCCCCGCGGCGCGCGCGCCCTTCCTCAGGACGAACTTCCGGTCGCAATAGCCGCACTCGCCGCTGCCGTCGCGGGAGAGGTCGATATAGACGCGCGGATGCCCCAGCGCCCCGCCCCCGCCGTCGCAGGCGACGGTCGCGGTGTCCGCCTCGATGGTCTCGGGCGGCGGAGGAGCGGCTTGGGTCGTCGGGGCCATGCGGTGCTCTCGATCGGCTGATTGCGCTTGCGGTGCACCGGATGATAGCGAACGACCCCGGCGATGCAACGAAGCGATGGGGTTCGGCGAATGGCCGGCGCGCCCGACGACGCGGTGAAGATCGAGGACCTCGCCAAGGCCTATGGCTCGGCGGGGAAGGCGCCGCCGCGCCGCGCGCTCGACGGCGTGACGCTGTCCGTGCGCCGGGGCGAGATCTTCGGGCTGCTCGGGCCCAACGGCGCGGGCAAGTCGACGATGATCAACATCATGGCCGGGCTGGTCGACAAGAGCGCGGGCCGCGTGTCGATCTGGGGCCTCGACCTCGACCGCGACCGGCGCGCGATCCGCGCGGCGATCGGCGTGGTACCGCAGGAGCTCAACCTCGACGCCTTCTTCACGCCGCGCGAGCTGCTCGAGGTGCAGGCCGGGCTCTACGGCGTCCCGGCGCGCGAGCGGCGCACCGACGAGATTCTGGCCGCGGTCGGCCTCGCCGACAAGGCGGAGGCCCATGCGCGCGCCCTGTCCGGCGGCATGCGCCGGCGCCTGCTGGTCGCCAAGGCGCTGGTCCACGCGCCCCCCGTCCTGGTGCTCGACGAACCCACCGCCGGCGTCGACGTCGAACTGCGCCAGCAGCTCTGGAGCTACGTGCGCGAGCTCAACGCGCGCGGCACCACCGTGCTGCTGACCACCCACTACCTCGCCGAGGCCGAGGAGCTCTGCGGGCGCATCGCGATCATCAACCGCGGCCGCCTCGCCGCCTGCGACACGACCGCGAACCTCAAGCGCGTCTTCGACCGCAAGACGCTGCGCGTGACGCCCGCCGCGCCCCTGGCGGAGGTCCCCGCCGCGTTGTCCTCGCTGGCGCCCGCGCTCGAGGCTGGCACGCTCTCCTTCAGCTACAGGCCGAGCCAGGTCAACGCCGGCGCCATCCTCGCCGCGGTGCAGGACGCGGGCATCGCGATCGCCGACGTCTCGACGCGCGAGCCCGACCTCGAGGACGTCTTCCTCGGCCTCACCCGCGCGGCCTGAGCCGATGGGCGCGCGCGCCACGTCCCGGTCCCTCGGCGCGATGGCGGCGGCGCTGGCGCTCGCGACGGCGGCCTGCGCGCCCACCGTGACGGGCCTCGGCGCGGCCACCGGCGCGCCGTCCCTGGAGGCCGATGCCTTCGTCGCCGCCGACGGCACGCGCCTGCCGCTGCGCGACTGGAGGCCGGAGGCCGAGACACGCGCGGTGGTGCTCGCGCTGCACGGCTTCGGCGATTACTCGAACGCCTTCCGGATCCCGGGCGAGGCCTGGGCGCGCGCGGGCATCCGATGCTATGCCTACGACCAGCGCGGCTTCGGGCGCTCTCCGACCCGGGGGCGCTGGGCCGGGGGCGAGGCGCTGGCCAGCGACCTCGCCGCGGCGCTGGCGCTGCTGCGCGCGCGGCATCCGGACATACCCGTCGCCGTGCTCGGCGAGAGCATGGGCGGCGCGGTCGCCATGGCCGCCGCCGCGCGCGGCCAGCTCGACGCCGCGGACGGGATCGTGCTGGTGGCGCCGGCGGTGCGCGGCAGCGAGGCGCTCGGCCCGGTCGCGACGTCCGCCCTCTGGCTCTTCGCCCATGTCGTGCCCTGGCTCGCCGGACCGTCGGGCGGCTACGGATTCAGGCCGACCGACAACCCGGAGATCCTGCGCGAATGGGCGCAGGATCCTCTCATCCTGCGCGGGCCGCGCGTCGACATGGCCTGGGGCCTCGTCCAGCTGATGGACGAGGCGGTCGCCGCGGCGCCGCGCCTCGAGGCGCGGCTGCTGGTGCTGACCGGCGCGCGCGACGCGCTGGTCCCCGACCGCGCGATGGAGGCGGCGCTGGCGCGCATGAGGCGCGGCGCCGATGGCGGCCCGCGCGTCGCGCGCTACGCCGAGGGCTGGCACATGCTGCTGCGCGACCTCGGCGCGGCGCGCGCGCAGCAGGACGTCGCGCACTGGGTCGTCGGCCTGCGCGGCGACGGCCGCACGGGGCCGCTGCCCTCCGGCGCCGAGCGCGCCGCCCGGCCGGACTGAGCGCCTCCGCCCGGCATGCGAAGGAATTCTCTCCAGAGCAGAATTCGCCACGTCTAATTCTGCTCTGGAGAGGTTTTCGACGGTCCGGCACGTGGAAGGGGGGCTTGCCGCGGGCAGGCGGGCGGCCGACCTTTGCGCCATGGAATCCGCCTCCCGAGTCGCCGCCGGGGGCCGCGTCGTCGCGGTGCTCGGGCCGACCAACACGGGCAAGACGCATCTCGCCATCGAGCGGATGCTCGGCCACCGCAGCGGCATGATCGGGTTCCCGCTGCGCCTGCTCGCGCGCGAGAACTACGACCGCATCGTTCGCCTGAAGGGCGAGCGCAACGTGGCGCTGGTCACCGGCGAGGAGCGCATCGTGCCCCCGGGCGCGCGATGGCATGTCTGCACGACCGAGGCGATGCCGGTCGGCGCGCGCGACGTCGAGTTCCTGGCCGTCGACGAGATCCAGCTGATCGCCGACCGCGAGCGCGGCCATGTCTTCACCGACCGGCTGCTGCGCGCGCGCGGCGCCAGCGAGACGATGTTCCTGGGCGCGGCCACGGCGAAGCCCGTCATCCGCAGCCTCGTGCCCTTCGCCGAGTTCGTCGAGCGCCCGCGCCTGTCGACCCTCACCCATGTCGGGCCGCGCAAGATCACGCGGCTGCCGCGGCGCTCGGCGGTGGTCGCCTTCTCGGCCAACGACGTCTACCGCATCGCCGAGCTGATCCGCCGCCAGCGCGGCGGCGCCGCCGTCGTCTTCGGGGCGCTCAGCCCGCGCACGCGCAACGCGCAGGTGGCCATGTACCAGGCCGGCGAGGTCGACTGGCTGGTGGCGACCGACGCCATCGGCATGGGCCTCAACATGGACATCGGGCACGTCGCCTTCGCCGAGCTGTCGAAGTTCGACGGACGCGCGCCGCGCCGCCTGACCGCCTCCGAGCTGGGCCAGATCGCCGGGCGCGCGGGACGGCACATGACCGACGGCACCTTCGGCACCACGGCCGAGGCCGGCGTCCTCGAGCCCGAGCTCGCCGCCGCGATCGAGGAGCACCGCTTCCCCGCCCTCGCGCAGGCATTCTGGCGCAACGGCGCGCTCGACCTCGCCTCGCCGGCCACGCTGCTCGCCAGCCTCGAGGAGCGCCCGCCCGCGCCCGAGCTGCAGCGCGCGCGCACCGCGGAGGACCACGCCGCGCTCGCCATGCTGTCGCGCGACGAGGAGGTGCTGGCCGCCGCGCGCGGCCGCGCGATGGTCGCGCTGCTCTGGGAGGCGTGCCAGATCCCGGACTTCCGCAAGTCCTTCGACGGCGGCCATGCGCGCTTCGTCAAGCGCGTCTTCCTCGCGCTCGCGCGGCACGGGCGGCTGCCCTCCGACTGGGTCGTGGCGCAGGTGGCGCGGCTCGACACCGCCGAGGGCGACATCGACGCGCTGCTGCAGCGCATCGCCGAGACGCGGACCTGGACCTACATCGCCCACAAGGGCGACTGGCTCGCCGACCCGCTCGGGTGGCAGGCGCGCACACGCGCGATCGAGGACCGCCTCTCCGACGCGCTGCATGCCCGGCTCACCCAGCGCTTCGTCGACCGGCGCGCGGCGGCCGTGGCGCGGCGGCGCGCCGCGGGCGAGGAGATCCTCGCCGGCGTGACGCGCACGGGCGACGTGGTGGTCGAGGGCGAGTCCGTCGGCGCGCTGCGCGGCTTCGCCTTCGTTGGCGCGCGCGACGCGGCGCAGGACGGCGAGGGCACGCGCGCGATGATGGCGGCGGCGAACCGCGTGCTGCGCCAGGACGTGGGCGCGCGCGTGCGGCGCCTGGTGCAGGGCGACGACGAGGCGATCGCGCTGCGCGACGACGGCGCGCTCGCCTGGGAGGGCGCGGAGGTCGCGCGCCTGGCCCCTGGGCCGGAATGGCTCGAGCCGCGCGTCGAGGTTCTCGCGAGCGACCTGCTCGAGGGGCCGCATCGCGAGGCGATCCGCCGCCGGCTCGCGGCCTGGACGGACGCGCATCTCGCCCAGCGCCTCGGCCCGCTCTTCGCGCTGCGCGCGGCCGCGCTGCCCGGCCCCGCGCGCGGCCTCGCCTACGAGCTCGTCGCCGCCATGGGATGCCTGCCGCGCGCGCGCGTCGGCGCGCTGGTCGCCGCCCTCGGCCCGGCGGAGCGCGGCGCGCTCGCCGCGCTGGGCGTGACGCTGGGCGACCACGCGGTCTTCCTGCCGGCGATGCGCAACGACCGGACCATGCGGCTGCGCGCCACGCTGCGCCATGTCTTCGCCGGCGGCGACGCGCCGGCACGTGCGCTGCCGCCTCCCGCG
>VGDA01000144.1 GCA_016869915.1 Alphaproteobacteria bacterium | reverse complement strand
TGCCGCGTCTCGGTCAGGATGATGTTGTGGTTGGGGCCGTCGGTCTGGCGCGTGTTGATGGGGACCTTGATCGCGTCCGAGGCGAGGTTCGCCCAGACCTGCCCGTAGACGAAGAACACGCCGCCGACCGAGGCGGTGCCGAGCGTGAGCGAGCGCGGCGTCTGCGCCGCCGCCGGCGCCGCTGCCAGCACCGCGCCGAGCGCGAGCGCACAGAGTCCCTTGATCATCGAGTTCATGGCTTCCTCCGCTGTTGCCGGATGCCGCTGCATAGCAGCGCCATTTGGCCACGAGGGTAGAGGCGCGCGCCTGGCCTGTCCATCGCCGAGCGGCCAGCGGCGCCGCCAGCCTCAGCCCGGTCGCCGTTCGTCCGCGGGCGCGGGCGCAGCCGCGTGGCGCGAGATCGCCGTCTCCTCGCCGAGCAGGCCGCGCGGGCGCAGCACGAGCATCGCGGCGAGGAGGATCCCGATCAGCACGACCTGCAGCGCCGCGCCGCGCGCCTGCGCGTCGGCGGGCATCATCGCCCGCAGCGCGCCGCCCGACATGGCCCAGACGCCCCAGACCACCACCGCGCCGAGGATCGCGCCGCGGTTGTTTCCCGCGCCGCCGACGACCAGCATGGTCCAGAGCTGGAAGGTCAGGATCGGCAGGAAGTCCTCGGGCGCGATGTAGCCAACGAAATGCGCATAGAGCGCGCCGCCCAGCCCCATCAACGCGCTACCGAGGACGAAGGCCTGCAGCCGGAAGGCGAAGACGCGCTTGCCCAGGGACTCGGCGGCGGCCTCGTCCTCGCGGATGGCCCGCAGCACGCGCCCCCAGGGCGAGCGCACCAGCCGCTCGAGGGCCGCGTAGGCGAGCGCGACGATGGCGACGACCTGCGCGAGATACGCGGCGTTGAACGGCAGGCCCGCCCCGAGCGTCGACTCGAACGGCTTCGGGATGAAATGCAGGCCGAACGGGCCACCGCCGATCCATTGCGCGTTGAGCGCGACGAGCTGGATGGCGACGGCCACGCCGAAAGTGGCGATGGCGAGGTAGTCGTGGCGCAGGCGAAGCGCCGCCACGCCCACCACGAGGCCCGCGAGGCCGGCGGCGACGGCGGCGCCCGCCCAGCCCGCGAGGATCGGCAGCGCGAAGCCGCCGAGCTGCTCCGGATGGTCCGGCGTGGTCAGGATCGCCGACACGTAGGCGCCGATCGCGACGAAGCCGGCGACGCCGACGTTGAAGAGGCCGGTGAATCCCCATTGCAGGTTCAGGCCGAGCACGACCACCGCGAAGATCCCCGCGAAGGCGAGGAAGAACGCCGCGTAGCTGGCGATGCCGGCGAGGTCGCTCATCGCGCGGCCTTCCCGAACAGGCCCTGCGGCCGGACCAGCAGGATCGCGATGATCGCGAGGAAGGCGGAGGCGGCGCGGTACTCGGCGCCGAGCACGGGTGTCAGCAGGCTTTCCGCGAGGCCGACGACCAGGCCGCCGATCGCGGCGCCGAGGACGCTGCCGACGCCGCCGAGGATGGCGGCGGCGAACATCGGCAGGAGGAGCTCGAAGCCGAGCGTCGTGCGCACCTGACCGGTCAGCCCGGCGAAGACGCCCGCGACCGATGCGAGCGTGGCGCCGAGGATCCATGTCGCGCGGATCACCGCCGCGGTGTCGATGCCGGCGACTCGCGCGAGGTCGGGGTTCATGGCGGTCGCGCGCATCGCCTTGCCGAGGACGGTACGCGACAGGAAGAGGTGGAGCGCCGCCATGCACGCCAGCGCGAGGCCGAGGACGAAGGCCTGGTCCGGCGTGACGCGCATGCCGCCGAGCACCGAGCGCGGCACCAGCGCGATCGCGATCTGGATCTCGCGGCTGTAGTACTCGGGCAGCGGGCCGAAGGAGAAGAGCAGCAGGTTGCGCAGCGCCAGCGCCGCGCCGAAGCTCGCGATGATGAGGACGATCGCGGCGCCGCGCGCGCGCAGCCGCGCGAAGAGCGCGGCGTCGACGGCCAGCGCGACGAGCGCGGTCGCGGCCGCCGCGACCGGCAGCGCCGCGAGGAGCGGCCAGCCGAAGGAGAACGGCCCGATCGGGGGCGCCGCGAACCCGGCGAGCGCGCCCACCACGGCGAGCGCGGCGTAGGCGCCGATGGTCAGCAGCTCCCCGTGGCCGAAATTGGCGAAGCGCAGCAGCGAGTAGGTGAGCGTCAGGCCGATGGCGCCGAGCGCCACGGTCGATCCGACGACGAGCCCGTCGACGAGCAACTGGAGCATGGGGCTACGCCGCCTCCCCGCGACCGAGGAAGGCGTCGCGCAGGCGCGGGTCGATGGCCAGCGCCGCCGCCTCGCCCTCGAGCCGCACGCGCCCCTCGACGAGCACGACCGCGCGGCCCGCCAGCGCCAGCGCGGCGCGCACGTTCTGCTCGACCAGCACGATGGCGACGCCGTCGCGCGCGATCTCGGCGAGCTTCGCGAAGACATGCTGCGCCAGCTTCGGCGACAGGCCGGCGGAAGGCTCGTCGAGGACCAGCACGCGCGGCGAGGCGACGAGCGCGCGCGCCACGGCCAGCATCTGCCGCTGCCCGCCCGAGAGGCGCCCGGCGTCGAGGCGACGCTGGCGGGCGAGGTCGGGGAAGAGCTCGAAAATCCCGGCGATGCGCTGCGCGCGCGGCGCGCCGACGACGGCGGCGGCGAGGTCGAGGTTGTCCTCCACCGAGAGCTCGGCGAACACGTTCTCGGTCTGGGGCACGAAGCCGAGCCCCAGCCGGGCCATGCGGTGCGCCGGGTCGCCGGCGATCTCGCGGCCATCGAGGCGCACCGAGCCGGAGGCCACCGGGACGATCCCCGCGACCGCCTTGCCGAGCGTGGACTTGCCCGCGCCGTTGGGGCCGAGCACGGCGAGGATCTCGCCCGCCGCCACGGACAGGCTCGCCCCGCGCACGATCGGCAGTCCGGGCTCGTAGCCGGCGACGAGGTCCTCGACGACGAGCGCCGCGCTCATGCCGGCGCGCCGCCGAGATAGGCCTCGACCACGCGCGGGTCGGCGCGCACGGCGTCGGGCGGGCCCTCCACCAGCACGCGGCCATGCGCCATCACCAGGACGCGGCCGCACAGGCGCATGACCATCTCGAGGTTGTGCTCGATCAGGACGAAGGTGACGCCGAGCCGGTTGAGCTCGACGATGCGATCGCAGATGGATTCGAGCAGCCGCGGCGCGACGCCCGCGGCCGGCTCGTCGAGCAGCACGACGCGCGGCTCCGCCGTCATCACGCGCGCGAGCTCGAGCAGCTTGCGCTGGCCGCCGGACAGCACGCGCGCCGGCCGCGCCGCGAGCGGCTCGAGCCCCACGAAGCGGATCCAGTGCATGGCGCGCTCGCGGTTGCGCCGCTCCTCGGCGGCGACGCGCCCGGGGGAGAACCAGTTGCGCCAGAAGACCTCGCCGCCCTGGTCCTTCGACGCGAGCATCACGTTCTCGAGCACGCTCGTCTCGGGGAACGGGCGCGGGATCTGGAAGGTGCGCGCGAGGCCCAGCGCGAAGACGCGGTCGGGCGGCAGCCCCGCGACGGGCACGCCCGCGAGCTCGATCGACCCCGCGTCCGGGCGCAGCGCGCCGGACAGGCAGTTGAAGAGCGTCGTCTTGCCGGCGCCGTTCGGGCCGATCAGGCCCAGCATCTCGCCGCGCGCGACCGCGAAGCCGACGCCATCGACGGCGCGGACGCCACCGAAGGACTTGACGATGTCGCGGACGCTCAGCATTGAGGTCGACGAGATAGCGGCTCGCCACGAGCCCGGCAATCCCGACGGTCGCGAGGTCAGGCATGGCGGACGATGGCTTCGAGCTCCACGACCTCCGCGTCGAGGTCGTCGCCCCGGCGGAGGGCCGGGTGCTGTGCGGCGCAAGTCCCGGCGACCATTTCGAGCTGCGCGGCGAGATGCTGCACCTGCCTCCGGGCCAGGGCTTCTCGATCTATTCGCTCGCGGCCCTGCTCCCGCTGCTGCCGGCCAAGCAGCGCCAGACGCATCCCAACGACTGGATGACGACCGACGCCGAGGTCGCCTGCCCCGACCCGAACTGCGCGACGCGCTTCCGGATCACGCGGCTCGGCCTGCGGCGCTTCAGCCACGCGCAGGTGACCGCCGTGAAGCTGCCCGCGCGGGAGGCCTGACATGGCCATCGAGACGACGGAGATCGCCCCCGGCTATCGCATCTCGCGCATCCTGCGCGGCGGCTGGCAGCTCGCCGGCGGCCACGGCCCGGTCGAGCGCGAGCGCGCCATCGCCGACATGTTCGCCTTCGTCGACGCGGGCGTGGACGTGTTCGACTGCGCCGACATCTACACCGGGGTCGAGGAGACGATCGGCGAGTTCCGCCGGCGCCTCGGCGCGGAGCGCGGCCCCGAGGCGCTGCGCGCCTTCCACGTCCACACGAAGTTCGTCCCCGACTGGGACGCGCTGGACACGATCGACGCGGCCTATGTCGGCAGGATCGTGGACCGCTCGCGCGCGCGGCTCGGCATGGACCGGCTCGACCTCGTGCAGTTCCACTGGTGGAACTACGCCTCGCCGCGCCTCGCCGAGGCCGGCCGCATCCTCGCCGGCCTCCAGCGCGAGGGGCGCATCGCGCATGTCGGCGGCACCAACTTCGACGCGCCGCGCGCGCGTCTGCTCTTCGACGCGAGCGTCGAGCTCGCGACGATGCAGGTGCAGTACTCGCCGCTCGACACGCGGCCGGCCGGGGCGATGAGCGGGCTCTGCGCCGCCACCGGCATGAAGCTGCTCTGCTACGGCACCCTCGCGGGCGGCTTCCTGTCGGACGCCTGGCTCGGCCGCGCGCGCCCCGAGGCGCCGACGAACCGCTCGCTCGTCAAGTACCTTCTGGTGATCGACGAGTTCGGCGGCTGGGACCTCTTCCAGGACCTGCTCGCGGCGCTCGCCGCCATCGGCGCGCGGCATGGCGTCGGCATCGCCGCGGTCGCGCTGCGCTGGACCCTCGACCAGCCGCATGTCGCCGGCGCGATCGTCGGCGCGCGCTACGCCGACCGCCTCGCCGGCACGCTGTCGACCTTCGCCTTCCGCCTCGACGCCGACGACCGCGCCGCGATCGATGCCGTGCTGGCTCGGCGCAAGGGTCCGGCCGGCGACTGCTACGACCTCGAGCGCGACCGCGACGGCCCGCATGGCCGGATCATGAAGTACAACCTGAACACCGGCTGAGCGAGGCGGCTTCCGCCCGGGCCGGGCTTGGCTTATTGGTTGCAGAGACCGTCTTCGCCGAGGACCCAAGGAGATCCCATGCGCCATTCCGTGTTCCTGGCCGCCGCGCTCGCCGCGGCCGCGCTGCCCGCCGCCGCGCAGGCCCAGCAGGCCGCCTGCACGCATACCGTCGGCATGGTCGTGTCGCTCACGGGCCCCGCCGGGCGCTTCGGCCAGGCGGCCTCGAAGTCGGCCGAGCTCGCCTTCCGCGACATCAACGCCGCGGGCGGCGCCGCCGGGTGCAACCTCGCCATCGACCTGCGCGACGCCCAGTCCCAGGGCTCGGTCGCCGTCGACCAGGCGCGCCAGCTCGTCGACCTGCGCCGCGTGCCGGCGATCCTCGGCGGCATCATCTCGTCGGTGTCGATCCCGATCGTCACCTCGGTGACCGGCCCGGCGGGCGTGGTCCAGATCTCCCCCGCCTCGTCCTCGCCGACGCTCACGAAGCTCGCCGCGGAGGGCCAGACGCGCGGGATCTTCTTCCGCACCATCACGTCGGACGCCCTGCAGGGCGTCGCGGCGGCGAAGTACGCGATCGACCAGGGGCTCAAGCGCCTCGCGATCATCCACGTGAACAACGACTTCGGCGTCAACATGGTCGCCGAGTTCGGCCGCGCCTTCCGCGCGCTGGGCGGCGAGATCGTGTCCACCACGCCGTACAACCAGGGCGCCGCCTCCTACGCCCCCGAGGTCACCAACGCGCTCAAGGGCGAGCCGCCGGCGCTCTACCTCGTCGCGTACCCGGGCGACGGCACGAACATCGCGCGCACCTGGATCTCGCAGGGTGGCAAGCCGGTCTTCCTGCTCAACGACGGCATGAACAGCGCGGACTTCATCCGCGACGTCGGCCCGCGCTTCCTCGAGAACGCCTACGGCACCTCCTCGGGCACGGTGCGCACGCCGTCGACGGAATACTTCGCCGGCGCCTATCCGCAGATGTCCGGCGGCTTCGACGCGAACGCCCCGGCGGCCGACCGCGCCTACGACGCCGCGGCGACCCTCGGGCTTGCGATCGCGAAGGCCGGCAAGGCGGAGTCCGCCGCCATCCGCGATGCGATCCGGCAGGTCACCGGCGGCGAGGGCGAGGCCATCCATGCGGGCCCCGACCAGTTCCGCCGCGCGATGCAGCTCATCCGCGAGGGCAAGCCCATCCGCTATGTCGGCGTGATCGGCCCCGTGGCCTTCGACCAGAACGGCGACATCACCGGCCCCTTCCGCAAGTGGCGGATCCAGAACGGCCAGGTCGTCACCGTCGGCGAGATGGGCATCGACGAGGTCAACGCGGTGAAGGCGCAGCTGCCGCGCTGAACGCCACGCCGATGGCGCCCCGTCCAGCCGCGCCGCCGCGCGTCGAGCTCGCGCCGGGGCTGGCGATCCCGCGGCTCGTCACCGGCCTCTGGCAGGTGGCGGACCTCGAGCGCGGCGGCCGCGCGCTCGACCCGGAGCGTGCCGCCGACGACCTCGCCGCCTATGCCGCCGAGGGCTTCGACGCCTTCGACATGGCCGACCACTACGGCAGCGCGGAGGTCATCGCGGGCCGGCTCCTCGCGCGCGCCGCGCCGCCGGGCGGGCGCCGGCCCGTCGCCTTCACGAAATGGTGCCCCGAGCCCGGCCCCATGCCGCGCGAGGCCGTGCGCGCGGCCGTCGACCTCGCGCGGCGCAGGCTCGGCGTCGAGCGCATCGACCTGATGCAGTTCCACTGGTGGAACTACGCGCATCCCGCCTATCTCGACGCGATGCACGAGCTGTCGCGGCTGCGCGACGAGGGCGCGATCGCGCACCTGGGCACCACCAACTTCGACACCGACCACCTGCACCTGCTCTGGCGCGACGGCGTGCGCATCGCCTCCAACCAGGCCTGCTTCTCGCTTCTCGACCGCCGCGCGGCCGAGGACATGTCGGCCTTCTGCGCCGCCAGCGGCACGCGGCTCCTCGCCTATGGCACGCTGGCCGGCGGCTTCCTGTCCGAGCGCTGGCTCGGCAGGCCGGACCCAGGCGTCGACGCGATCGACGACTGGAGCAAGATGAAGTATCGCCGCTTCATCGACGCCGCGGGCGGCTGGGACGCGTTCCAGGCGATACTCGAGGCGGCCGGCGCGATCGCGCGGCGCCACGGCGTGTCGATCGCCAATGTCGCGACGCGCTGGGTGCTCGACCACCCGGCGGTCGCCGCCGTGATCGTCGGCGCGCGGCTCGGCGAGCGCGAGCACCGCGCGGACAACCTGCGCTGCTTCGCCTTCGCCCTCGATGCAGAGGACCATGCGCGCCTCGACGCCGCCTTCGCGCGCACGTCCCGCATCCCCGGGGATTGCGGCGACGAGTACCGGCGCCCGCCGTTCCTGACCGCCTCGGGCGACCTCAGCCACCACCTCGCAGCGCAGGTCCTTCCCTACGCGGCGACGCGATCGGGCGGCCGCCTACGCGTCGACACGGGCAGCATGTGGGAGCCGCTCTGCGGCTACAGCCGCGCCGTGCGCGCGGGCAGCCGCATCCTCGTCAGCGGCACGACGGCGACGCATGGCGCCGGGCGCGTCGTCTGCCCCGGCGACCCGCGCGGGCAGGCCGTCTACATCCTCGACAAGATCACGGCGAGCATCGCCGCGCTGGGCGGTTCGCCGGACGACGTGGTCCGCACGCGCATCTACCTCGCGAACGCGGACGACTGGGAGGCGGTGGGCCGCGCGCATGGCCGCCATTTCGCGCAGGCGCGCCCGGCCAACACGCTCCTGGAGGTGTCGCGCCTGGTCGGCGACTACCTCGTGGAGATCGACGCCGAGGCCGAGCTCGCCCGCGACTGAGCGGCGCCGGCCTCGCCATCGACGCCGACGCGGGCGCTCTCTATATGTCGATCCCGATGAAGCCGCTCGCGCTCACCATGGGCGAACCCGCCGGGATCGGCGCCGAGATCGCCGCCGGCGCCTGGCGCCTGCTGCGCGAAGGCGGCCCGCGCTTCGTGCTGCTCGACGACGCGCGCCGCGACTTCGGCGTGCCCGTGCGTCGCGTCGACG
>VGDA01000143.1 GCA_016869915.1 Alphaproteobacteria bacterium | reverse complement strand
TCGTGCAGCGTCTTCGTCGCCGCCTTGAGCGCGTCGAGCTGGAAGGAGATCAGCTGGTCGAACAGCGTGTCGACGGCCGCTGTCCGGCTTTCCGACAGATCGGCGTCGAAGGGCATCAGCTTGCCAAGCCGCGGATCGGTGAACGGGTTCGGGTAGTCGGCGGGCGCCTTGGCATAGACGGCCGGATTGACCGGCAGGCGGCGGATGCTCGGCTCCAGCAGCACCTCCTGGCCGGCCGGCGAGAGCAGGAACTCCACGAAGGCTTCCGCCGCCGGGCGGTTCGGCGCGTTGGCGACGATCGCGACATTGGCCGGCACGATCGTGCTGACGCTGGGATAGACGAACTTGACGGGGAAGCCGGAGGCCTGCGCCGAGAAGGCGAAGAAATCGATGACGATGCCGACGCCGACCTGGCCGGAATTCACGGCCTCGGGCACGCCGAAGCTGCGCTCGGTCACCTGGCGGAAATTCCCGGCCATCTCCTTGATCGTGCGCCAGCCCTTGTCCCAGCCTTCGCCCTGCAGGATCGCCTCGATGGTCAGATGCGTGGTGCCCGAGCGCGAGGGCGCCGCGATCGAGACATGGTCGTGGAAGACCGCCTTGGCCAGGTCCTGCCACTCCTTGGGCTCGGGCAGGCGGTTGGCGCGCGCGTAGCGCTCGTTCCACATGATGCCGTAGCCCGAGGCGGCGAAGCCGAAATAGAAGCCGTCGCGGTCGTTGATCGGGTAGGCGCCGACCTTCTCCGGAATTCCGGTCGCCTTCGGCGCGAAGCGCTGCAGCAGGGTCTTGCCCTTCAGCACCTCGAAGGCGTCGGGGGCGGAGGCCCAGAACAGGTCGACCTGGTTGTTGGCCCGGGTCTCCTCGAGGAACTTCACGCCGGCGTTGGTGTTTCGGTTCTGCACTTCCAGCGACACGCCGGGAACGGCCTTCTCGAAGGCCCGCTTGATCGGATCGGTGACGTCCTTGGCGAAGGACGTGACGACGGTCACCTTGCCGGTCTGGGCATGCGCCGCGTCGCCGACGGCGAGGAGCGCGAAAGCGGCGAAGGCGGCGGCAAGGGCGCGGCGCTGGATCATCTGGCGTCTCCCTGGGATTGGCCCGTTTTTGGCGTCCGTAAAATATTTGTAACTGGCGCGTTGTCGAGCGTGTCAGGCGGCGGTCAGCCCGGCATTCAGCTTCGGCACCTCGACGCGCACGCTGACGTCGATCGGCGAGCGGCATGCCTGGTTGACGCGCACGTCGCCCACCGCGCTCACCAGCATGAAGGCGTCGGGCGGCGACAGGCCGAGGCGCTCGCCCAGCAGGTCGATCATGCCGCGCACGGCGAGTTCCGAGGCCTCCTCGTAGGTCGGTGCCGAGGCCGCCTGGATCAGCAGGTCCGGCGTCTCCATCCACGGCCATTCGCGCGCCGCGCCCTTGACCACGTTGACCCTGAGATGGACGCGCGCGCCGATCTCGACGCCGGTGCCGCAGACCTCGCCGTCGCCCATCGAGGCATGGACGTCGCCGACATAGAGATGCGCGCCGGGAACCCGCACCGGCAGATGCACCCGCGTTCCCGGCCTGATGCGGTTGTTGTCCATGTTGCCGCCATGGCGGCCGCAATAGGCGCTGCCGATCGCCGGGCCGTCGGTCGCGGTGGCGAGCACGCCGACCATCGGCCGGACGGGGATGCGCAGCCGGTCGAAGTGGATCGTGCCGTCGACGACGTCGACGATCTTCGCCACCGGCTGGTTGACGAGGTTGCGCACCAGCCCGAAATCCGGCTTCACGATCAGGAAGCCGTAGGAATCGAGCTCGATGCCCAGGATGTCGATGGCGAGGGCGTCGCCGGGCTCGGCGCCGCGCACGCGTATGGGCCCCGTGGCCGGGTTGGTCTTCGGGAAGGGATCGCGGAAGTCGGGCGCAGAGAGCATGACCTCCTCGGCCCTCCTGAGCCGGCCGGTGCGCGCGTCATGCGTCTCCACCATCAGCTCGTTCGGCGCATCGACCTCGAGCAGCGGCGGATCGGATGCGTCGATCTTGTAGGAGACGCGGTCGCGTCCGAGCTGGTGCAACTGCCCGCGGGCCATCCTGTCCTCCATAGCTTTGGCGCGCGGACTCTAGTCGCGGCGGGTCGTCCCGGTCGACAGCCGTGGCGACGCCGGATGCCGCGCCATGCTAGCCATGCGGGCATGACGGACGAGGAAGCCCTGCGGCGCGCGATCGCGCTGGCGGTCGAGAACGTCGCGCGCGGCGGCGGCCCCTTCGGCGCGGTCGTGGTGCATGCGGGCGCGATCGTGGGCGAGGGCGCGAACCGCGTGACGCTCGACAACGACCCCTCGGCGCATGCGGAGGTCGTCGCGATCCGAGACGCCTGCCGTCGGCTTGGCACGTTCCGGCTCGACGGCGCCGTCGTCTACTCGAGCTGCGAGCCCTGCCCGATGTGCTGGTCGGCGATCCAGTGGAGCCGCGCGGCGCGGCTCTGCTTCGCGGCCGACCAGTCGGATGCCGCCGCGGCCGGCTTCGACGACGCGGTGTTCTGGCGCGAGGTGGGCGTCCCGATGCCCGAGCGCGCCCTGCCCGCACGCCGTCTGCTCGCCGGGAGCGGCGGCCTGCCTTTCGACGCATGGCGCGCGAAGGTCGACCGTAAGCGGTACTGAGCGCGGGCGACGATGATCGATCTGGCGATCGCCGCCGTCGGCTCGGTGGCCGGCCGGCTGATCGTCCATCGGCGCCGTCAGCGCGGCGCGCGCGCTCGCCGGTCCGCCGGCCGCCGCAGGCGACGGGACGCGGCCGGCGGCACCGGGCATGGCCGCGCTCGGCCTGTTCGCCAGCCTCGGCTACGCCGTCGCGATCGACCCGGACTGGCGCCTCGTCGGCCTGCTCGCCCTGTCCTCGACCGCGGGACTGGCGCTCGGCACGCTGCTCGTGCCGCGCGTCGCGACCGGCGCGCTCGTGCGCATCATCGGCGGCATGATGGCGGTCTCGGCCCTGCTGATCGTCTTCCGCCTGCTGTCCGGGTGAGGCCGCGCCCGCATGGCCTCCGCGCGCGCGACGCATTATGCTCCGCGGGTCGGGGGATGGACGTGACGGGGCTGCGGGGCATGGGCGGGGCGTTGGAGGTCGAGGGGCTCGAGGTCGGCTATGGCGCGACACGGGTGCTGAAGGGCATCTCGCTGTCGATCGCGCCTGGC
This sequence comes from Alphaproteobacteria bacterium, assembly GCA_016869915.1. Lineage (GTDB taxonomy): Bacteria > Pseudomonadota > Alphaproteobacteria > CACIAM-22H2 > CACIAM-22H2 > CAIOSQ01. The sequence continues at coordinate 5,098 of VGDA01000143.1, read as the reverse complement.
GAATTCGTCGCGTTGCTGGGCTCGTCGGGTTGCGGCAAGACCACGTTGCTGCGCGCCATCTCGGGTTTCGTGCCCGTCGCGTCCGGCGCCGTGCGCGCCGACGGCAGGGACATCACCCGCGCGGCTCCGGACGCGCGCGACATGGCGATGGTGTTCCAGACCTACGCGCTCTGGCCGCATATGAGCGCCGCGCAGAATGTCGGCTACGGCCTGCGCGTGCGCGGCTGGGATCGCGCGCGCATCGCGGCGCGGGTCGACGACATGCTGCGGCTCGTCCGCCTCGAAGGACTGGGCGCGCGCAAGCCGGGACAATTGTCGGGCGGTCAGCGCCAGCGCGTGGCGCTCGCCCGCGCGCTCGCGGTCAGTCCGCGCTATCTGCTGCTCGACGAGCCGCTGTCGAATCTCGACGCGCGGGTGCGCGAGGAGGTCCGCCACGAGATCAAGTCGATCCAGCGCGACCTGGCCATCACCGCGATCCATGTCACCCATGATCGCGAGGAGGCGATGATCCTCGCCGACCGCATCGTCATCCTCGATCGCGGCGCGATCGCCCAGCAGGGCCCGCCGGAAGAGGTCTACAACCATCCCGTCTCGCCCTTCGTCGCCAATTTCATGGGGGCGACCAACGCGCTCGAAGTCGCCGCCGAGGCCCTGCCGCGCGGCGCCGCGCCCGCGGGGCCGGGCCCGTTCCTGGTCCATTTCCGCGGCGAAGCGGCCGATCTCGCCGCACCCCGGCAGGACGATCCCGATGCCCTGACGCTCGACGGGCGCGTGGTCCAGATCTCCTATCCCGGCGGCGTCTGGCGCCACGCGGTCGAGATCGGCGCGCGCCGCGTGCTGGTTGACTCGGCGGTCCGCCACGCGCCCGGCGACGCCATCCGCGTGCGCGTGCCGCGCGCCGCTCTTCATGTCTTCGCCATTCCGGCGCAACACGAGACCGCGATCATCGCGGCGTGAACCACCAGGAGGAGAACGAACGATGCTGAGAAGAACGCTGTTCGCGAGCGCTGCCGTCCTGGCGCTGTCGCTTCCCGCCCATGCCCAGCAGCGCACGTTGAACGTGCTGACCGCCGGCGACCAGAACATGGTGGACTACATCACCGACTATCTCGGGCCGATGTTCGAGAAGGCCAATCCGGGCGTGCGCGTGCGCGCCGTCGGCACCGGCCCGGGCGATGCCGGTTCGCAGAAGATCTGGGAGCGCCTCGACGCGCAGCAGAAGGCCAACGCCGCCAGCTGGGACGTCGATGTCGGCGTCGTCCACCAGACGATGGCGGGGCAGCTGGTGCGCGAGAGCAAGCTGTCGCGCTATCGCCCTCAGGTCGACACCGACAGGCTGGTGACTCGAGAAACCGCGCGCAAGGCGCTGGGCGCGGATGTCGACGGCTTCGTCATGCCGATGTTCCACAGCCAGGTCGCCATCGCCTACAACCCGGCGATGGTCTCGGCGCCGCCGAAGACCTACGCGGAACTCGCCGACTGGGCGCAGAAGAACCCGCGGAAATTCGGCCATAACGGGGTCCGCGGCGGCATGTCCGGCGTCGCCTTCGTGTTCGGCTGGGTCTACGCCAACACGCCGGACGCGCAGAAGCTGATGGACGGTCCCTACGACCCGGCGATGCGCGCGGCCTGGGCGCCGGCCATGGCCAAGCTCAAGGAGTTCAACCGCAACGCTGTCATCACGCCCGGCAACGCCGGCACGCTGGACCAGCTCAACCGCGGCGAGATCGCGATGGGGCCGGTATGGATGGACATGTTCTATACTTGGCAGGCCGAGGGTCGCCTGGCGCCGAACATGCGCCTCGAACTGATCTCGCCGGGTCTGCCGGGCCAGCCGATGTACTACGTGGTGCCCGAGAAGGCGGCCAACGCCGAGCTCGCCCGCAGGTTCGTGGCGATGGCGACTTCGCCCGCGGTCCAGGCCGAGGGCATCGTCAAGCGCTTCAACTGGCTGCCGGGAATCGACGCGCAGCACGTCCAGGCGCATCTTGACCAGAAGGTGTGGGAGAGGCTGTTCAAGGACGTGTCGCCGCAGCATCTGGCCGAGCGCGGCAAGCCGATGCCGATGGGCAGCTACTTCAAGGAGATCCAGGAGGATTACGAGCGCCTGGTCGCCAACTGACGTCGGTGGCGCGTCCCCGGGCCGGCGGTCCGGGGACGCGCCGTCGCGCGCCATGACCGCATCCTCGCGCCTCCTGCATTTCCTGCTCGTCGCGCCGGCGCTCGCCATCGTCGCGCTGCTCTTCGTCTATCCGCTCGGATACTCGGTGGCGACCGCGTTCCAGGACCGCGCAGGCGCCTGGACGCTGGCCAATTTCGCCACGGCGTGGAGCTTCTACGCGCGCGACATCGGGTTCACGGCGCTGATCGTGCTGCTGTGCACCGCGCTGATCGGCGCCGTGGCCGTCGCGATCGGCGGCTATCTGGTGCTCGGGACGACGCGCTGGGCGGTGGCGGCGCTCGCCTGGCTCTATCGCTGGCCGCTCTTCGTGCCGTTCATCATCGCCGCGCAGTGCATGCGCACCTTCCTCGCCAAGAACGGGATGATGAACAACAGCCTGATCGCGCTCGGCGTCATGCCGCCCGAGGCCGCGCAGGGCTTCCTCGACTGGCGCGGCATCGTCGTCACCTTCGTGTGGAAGCAGGCGCCCTTCGCGACGCTGATGGTCGCCGGCGCGATGGCGGCGCTCGATCGCGGCACGATCGACGCCGCGCGCAATCTTGGCGCGTCGCGGCTGCGCATCCTGCTGGAGATCGTGGTGCCGCAGGTGCGTCCGACGCTGATGGTCGCGCTGATCCTGTCCTGCGTCACCATGATGTCCGTCCTGTCGGTGCCGCTGATGCTGTCGGGCCAGTCGCCGACGATGATGACCGTGCAGATGGCGTACCGGATCAACCAGCACGGCGATTACGGCGTCGCCAACGCGCTCGGCCTGATCTCGTATCTGATGACCGCGGCGGTCGCCTGGGTCTATCTGCGCGAGACGATGCGCGAGCGGGGGGCGGTGCCGTGATCGGGCGCGGCGGCCTATGGATCGTCAGGGCGGTCGGGATCGGCATCCTCGCCTATGCGGTCTTCGGACCGCTCGCGAATCTCCTGATCTGGTCCTTCGCCGAGGCATGGTTCTGGCCCAACAAGCTGCCGTCGCAATGGGGCTTCCGCTTCTGGGACTACGTGTTCCGCCCGACCGGGCGGGCGATGGAGGCGCTGACGCTGTCCATCGTCATCGCGCTGCTCACGGTGGCGCTCAGCCTCGCCGTCGCGGTGCCGGCGGGCTACGCGCTGGCACGCGGGCGTCTGCCCTGGCGGCCGCTGATCATGCTCGCCTTCCTGCTGCCGCAGGCCTTTCCGTCGCTGCCCGTCTACATCAACGTCGCGCGCATCTTCTACGGCTTCGGGCTCAACGGCACGGTCGCCGGCGTCGTGCTGGTCCATGCCTCGCACGGGCTCGTCTTCGCGGTGTGGATCGCCACCGCCGCCTTTGCCGCGGTGGACCGCGAACTGGAGCAGGCGGCCCGCAATCTCGGCGCCTCGGCGCTGCGCAGCTTCGCCACCGTGACCTTGCCGCTGGCCACCCCCGGCCTGATCGCCAGCGCGATCTTCGTCTTTCTCGAATCGCTCGACGAGTTCACCGGCTCGTTCTTCGTCGGCGCCCCCGAGGTGCGGACCCTGCCGCTGGAGATGTTCACCGCCTCGATGGGCGGCAACTACCAGATCAGTTCGATCACGGCGCTGATACTGCTGGTGCCGTCGATCGGGTTCATGCTGGTGGTCGAACGGTTCCTGAAGGGCGAGGTCCTCGCCAAGGTCGGCGCCTGACGCCGCCCGGCCGCGGGTGGCGGCGGGGCGGCATTGCGCCGCCCGGGGCGAGGAACTAGCTTCCCCGGCCTTCGACCGCATCCGGACGGGAAACTCCTTGCGCTACGTCTCCACCCGCGGCGCCGCTCGCCCGCTCGCCTTCGACGACGTCCTCCTCGCCGGGCTCGCGCCCGATGGCGGCCTCTACGTGCCCAGGGAATGGCCGCGGCTGACCGCCGCGGAGATAGCGGACCTCGCGGGCAGGTCCTATGCCGAGATCACCTTCCGCGTGCTCCGGCCCTTCGTCGGCAACGCGATCCGCGCCGACGACCTCGAGGCGCTGGTCGCCGACGCCTATGCCGGCTTCGGCCACGAGGCGGTGGCCCCGCTCAGGCAGCTCGGGCCGAACGACTTCCTGCTCGAGCTCTTCCACGGACCGACGCTGGCCTTCAAGGACTACGCGCTGCAGGTGGTCGGGCGGCTCTTCGACCACGTGCTCAGGAAGAAGGGCGCGCGCGTCACCATCGTCGGCGCGACGTCCGGCGACACCGGCTCGGCCGCGATCGAGGCCTGCCGGGACCGCGAGGCGATCGACATCTTCATCATGCACCCCAGGGGCCGCACCTCCGAGGTGCAGCGCCGGCAGATGACGACGGTGCTGTCGCCCAACGTCCACAACATCGCGCTGAAGGGAACCTTCGACGACTGCCAGGACCTGCTCAAGGCGATGTTCGCGGACGTCGCGTTCCGCGACCGCTTCGCGCTCTCGGCGGTGAACTCCATCAACTGGGCGCGCGTGGCCGTGCAGGTCGCCTACTACGTGGCCTCCGCCGTCGCGCTCGGCGCGCCGCGCCGGCGCGTCGCCTTCACCGTGCCGACCGGCAATTTCGGCAACATCTTCGCCGCGCACGCGGCGCGCCGCATGGGCCTGCCCATCGCCTCGCTGGTCGTCGCGTCCAACCGCAACGATATCCTCTGGCGCACCATCGCGAAGGGCGACATGTCGCTCGCCGCCGTGGAGCCGAGCCTCAGCCCGTCGATGGACATCCAGGTCTCCAGCAACTTCGAGCGGCTACTGTTCGAGCTCTGGGGCCGCAAGGGCAAGGCGACCGCCGCGTTGATGACGCGCTTCCGCGCCGAGCGCCGCGCCGAGATCCCGCCCGCAAGGCTGGCGACGCTGCGCGCAGGCTTCGCGGCCGGCCGCTGCTCCGACGAGGAGACGATCGAGACCATCCGCCGCGTGCACCAGCGCACCGGCGAGCTGCTCGACCCGCATGGCGCGGTCGCGGTCCATGTCCC
>VGDA01000142.1 GCA_016869915.1 Alphaproteobacteria bacterium | reverse complement strand
AGGAGAACCAAGCGGATAGGCGGGAATCCGCAAGCGTTCCACCCGGCGCCGTGCGCTTCGGCGTTTTTCTCTTTGCGCGTCGCCGGTTAGGCGCGGGACCCCTTGCATGGAGCGGGGATGCCGGGCGGTGGACGCAGGCGCGCGACGCGTGCCATAAAGATTCGCCGGCATCGCGCGCTCGGGTGCCCTAGCCCCGCCGCCGCCCGCAACGGACAGACCCGGACGCACATGACCATCGGCACACGACTCTACACCTGGCTTCGCGGCGAGCATGTCGGCAGCGATGCCGCGGGCAACCGCTACTATCGCGATCGCACCGGCGCCTCGCGCGCCGACGGCCTGCGGGAGAAGCGCTGGGTCGTCTACAACGGCGAGGCCGAGGCCAGCCGCGTGCCGCCCGAGTGGCATGGCTGGCTGCACCACGTCGTCGCCGATCCCCCGCCTCCGGGCGGTCCTGCCACGAAGCCCTGGCAGAAGCCCCATGTCCCAAACCTCACCGGCACGGCCGAGGCCTACCGGCCGCCGGGCCATGATTTCCGGGGCGGGAAGCGCGCCGCGGCCACGGGCGACTACGAGCCCTGGAAGCCATCCTGACGGCGCGGTCGCAGAGGATCCAGGTGGGCCATAACCTCATCGAGACGCTCATGGGCGCGCTCGTGCTGGCGATAGCCGGCGCGTTCCTCGTCTTCGTCTTCAACTCGACCAGCATGCGCGCCACCGGCGGCTACGACGTCGTGGCGAAGTTCGATCGAGTCGACGGCCTGGCGCGCGGCGCGGACGTCAAGGTCTCCGGCATCAAGGTGGGCACCGTCGTCGAGCAGAAGCTCGACACGGAGCGCTTCCTGGCGGTCGTGCGCATGAACATCGACACCGCGGTCCGCCTGCCGGTCGACACCGTCGCGCAGGTCAGCAGCGAAGGCCTGCTGGGCGGCTCCTTCGTCGCGCTCGTGCCCGGCGGCGAGGACAAGACGATCCCGCCCGGCGGCGAGATCCGCTACACCCAGTCCCCGGTCAACCTCGTCCAGCTCCTCGGCAAGTTCATGTTCGGGCAGGGCGAGAAGGAGCAGGGCGCCCAGCCGCCCAGGTAAGGCGATGGGTGCGCATCGGGAGACCCCGCGCGGGACCTGCCGGCCCGCCCTTCGCGTCCCGGCCTTCCTCCTCGCGCTCGTTCTCTCCGCGGGCGAGGCGTCCGCGCAACAGGCCGCGCCGATCCTCGTGCCGCCGCCGCCGCCAACCTCCCCGGCGCTGGCGCGTCCATCCGCGGAGCAGCCTGCGCCGCAGCCGCGCGCGGCGCCCCCGCAGCGCCAGAGGCAGGCGCCCGCCCGCGTCGAGGAGCCGCAGCGGCCGGTGCCCGCGCCTCCCGGCGCCCTGCCGCCCCCGCCGCCCCCGCCGCCCCCGGCGCCGCGGGTCGTCGCTGCTCCGCGACCCGTCCCCCACGCGACGCTGCAGGCGCTGGAGAAGGTCGCGGGTCGCGTGCACCGCATGGAGTCGGAGGTCGGGCGGCAGGTGCGCTGGGCAGGGCTGGAGGTCACCGTGCGGGAGTGCCTCCGTCGCGCCAGCGACGACGTGCCTGACAGCGTCGCCTTCGTCGAGGTAGCCGAGCGCCGGGCCGGCTCCGACGTCGTCGTTCGGATCTTCTCGGGCTGGATGTTCGCGTCCAGCCCCGCGGTCTCGTCGCTCGAGCACCCCGTCTACGACGTCTGGCTGGTCGAGTGCAGCGACTCGCCCGGGTCCAGCGGCCCGAGGTAGAAGCCGGCCTCGCGGGAGATCGCGTCGGCGAGCAGGGCGAGGTAGCGCCGGCGTGGCACGGCGATCGCGCCGAGCGACGCCAGGTGGGGCGTCACGAACTGGGTGTCGAGCAGCCTGTAGCCGCCGCGCCGCAGCCGCGCGACGAGATGCACGAGCGCGACCTTCGAGGCATCCGCGACGCTCGAGAACATGCTTTCCCCGAAGAAGGCCGCGCCGAGCGAAACGCCGTACAGGCCTCCCACGAGATCGCCCCCGATCCGGCATTCCACCGAATGCGCGTGGCCCAGGCCATGCAGCTCGTTGTAGGCGCGGTGGATCTCCTCGTTGATCCACGTGTCCTCGCGCCCCGGCGCAGGCGCGGCGCAGGCGCGCATCGTCGCGGCGAAATCCCGGTCGACCTCGACCTCGAAGCCGCCATTGCGCACGGCGCGCCGGAGCGAGCGCGAGACGCGCAGCCCGTCCAGGGGGATGATCCCGCGCTCGTGCGGCTCGATCCAGCGCAGCCTCCCGGAGGTCGCGCTCTCGGCCATCGGGAACACACCCGCGGCATAGGCCTGGAGCAGGAGGTCCGGCGTCACCCGCATGGCCGCCGGGCCCGGCCGCTCAGCGCTTAAGGCCGACGAAGCGCTCCAGCCAGTGGATGTCGTAGGCGCCATCGACGAAGTCGCCGGAGCCGAGGATGCGGCGATGGAGCGGGAGCGTGGTCTCGATGCCGCCGATCACGAACTCGTCGAGCGAGCGGCGCAGGCGCATGAGCGCCTCGTTTCGCGTCGCGCCATGGACGATCAGCTTGGCGACCATGCTGTCGTAGTAGGGCGGCACGGAATAGCCGGCGTAGAGCGCCGAATCGACGCGCACGCCGAGGCCGCCCGGCGGGTGGTACTCGGCCACGCGGCCCGGCGAGGGACGGAAGTCCGTCGGCGTCTCCGCCGTCACGCGGCATTCGATCGCGTGCCCGGCGAAGCGCACGTCGTCCTGCGAGAAGGACAGCGGCGCGCCCGCGGCGATGCGGATCTGCTCGCGCACGAGGTCGATGCCGGTGATCATCTCGGTCACCGGGTGCTCGACCTGGAGGCGCGTATTCATCTCGATGAAGTAGAACTTGCCGTCCTCGTAGAGGAACTCGACCGTCCCGGCGTTGCGGTAGCCGAGCTTGCGCAGCGCGTCGCAGACCGTGGTCCCGATCTCCATGCGCTGCTCGGCGTTGAGCGCGGGCGAGGGGCTCTCCTCGACCAGCTTCTGGTGCTTGCGCTGCAGCGAGCAGTCGCGTTCGCCGAGATGCACGACGTTGCCGTGGCTGTCGCCGATGACCTGGATCTCGATGTGCCGCGGATGGCCGAGATACTTCTCCATGTAGACGCGGCCGTCGCCGAAGGCAGCCTCTGCCTCGCCGCGGGCCGTGCGGAAGGCTTCCTCGAGCACGGCGCGGCTAGCCGCCACCTTCATGCCGCGCCCGCCGCCGCCGGCCGCGGCCTTGATGAGCACCGGATACCCGATCTGCTCCGCCGCCGCGACCGCCGCGTCGAGGTCCTGGACCGGCCCGTCGGAGCCGGGCACGCAGGGGATGCCGAGTTTGCGCGCGGTCTGCTTGGCGACGACCTTGTCGCCCATCATCCGGATGTGCTCGGGCGTCGGCCCGATGAAGGCCAGCCCGTGCTCCTCGACCATCGCCGCGAAGTCGGCGTTCTCCGACAGGAAGCCGTAGCCGGGGTGGATGGCGTCGGCGCCCGTGATGGTCGCGGCGGACAGGATCGCCGCCACGTTGAGGTAGCTGTCGCGCGCCTGCGGCGGGCCGATGCAGACGCTCTCGTTCGCGAGCCGGACATGCATGGCGTCGGCGTCGGCGGTCGAGTGCACCGCCACCGTGGCGATGCCCAACTCGCGGCAGGCGCGATGGATGCGCAGCGCGATCTCGCCGCGGTTGGCGATCAGCACCTTCTCGAACATGGGGCGCGCGCCCGTCCCGCCCGTCACTCGACCGCGACGAGCGGCTGGCCGAACTCGACGGGCTCGGAGTTCTTGACGAAGACCGCGGCGACCGTGCCGGCGCGCGGGCTCTTGATCGGGTTCATCACCTTCATGGCCTCGATGATCAGGAGGGTCTGGCCCTCGCTGACCCGGTCGCCCGGCTGGACGAAGGGCGCGGCCCCGGGTTCGGCCGCCAGGTAGACCGTCCCGACCATGGGAGAGGTCACCGCGTTGCCGGGGACCGCCGCGGGGGCTGCCGCCGACATCGCGGGCGGAGCGCCGGCCGCGGCTGGCGCGGCGGCCTGCATCACGACGCCCTGCGTGGCGACGCCGCGGGCCACCCGGATGCGCCGGTCGCCCTCGGCGTACTCGATCTCGGTGAGCCCGGTCTCGTTGATCACCTCCGCCAGCTTGCGGATGAGGTCGGCGTCGGGATTGAAGCGGCTGGGCATGGCGGCTGGTCGGTGTCCCGTGGGTTGGTTGGGTCCCGGCTTCCGGGACCCGGCGCGCGGCGCCGCTCGAGCCATGGGCGCCGCCGTGCCGGATGCCGGGTTCGCCGGGAACGACAAAGGCTTATAGCATGAGCCCCGGGGCCGGCAATCCGCGGGGATCGGCGATGCGCGGACATGCGCGCGCCGCAACCCGCCATGCGGCGCGGACCCTCGCGCCGTCGCCCGTCCCGTGAGCCTAGTGCCGGGGTCCATGAACGCGTCGCAGCTTCCCGTCCTCGCCGCCACCATCGGCTCCGCCTTCGGCGGCACGGGCGCCGTCGCGGCGCGATTGCTCGCCGAGGACGTGGGACCCGCGGGCGTCAGCCTGATGCGCTATCTCGGGCTCGTCCTGCTGCTGCTGCTGGCGATGGCCGTCTTCCGCCTGAAGTTCCAGCGCGTGCGCGCGGCCGACATGCCGGCGCTGCTCGCCGTGGGCGTACTGCAGTTCGGCCTGTTCGGCTGGTTCTTCAGCGCCGGCTTCGGCCACGTCTCCGCCGCGCGCGGCGCGATCGTGCTCTCCACCATGCCCATCCAGACGCTGCTGCTCGCCGCGCTCCTCGGGCGCGAGCGCATCGTGGCGACGAAGCTCGCCGGCATCGCGCTCGGCATCGCGGGCGTGGCGGTCGCGTTGTGGCAAGACGACGCCGTGGCCTCGGCCGACGCCTGGAAGGGAGACCTCTACCTCCTCGCCGCGGCCTTCGTGACCTCGCTCAACAGCGTGCTCGTGGGGCCCTACCTGGCGCGCTACTCGGTCCACACGGTGAGCCTGGTCGCGACGACCGTGGGCTGCGTGATACTCGGCGCGGTCGCCCTGTCCACCGGCGAGGTCGCGCAGGTCGCGGCGCTCGACGCGCGCGGCTGGGCGGCGCTCGCCTATTTCGCCGCCGGGCCGACCTTCCTCGGCTTCATCACCTGGACCTGGGCGCTCAGCCGCGTGGCGCCGACGCGCGTCACCGTGACGATCGTGGTCAACCCGATCTCGGCGGCGATCTTCGGCGCCAAGTATCTCGGCGAACCGCTCGACCCGCGCGTGCTCGCGGGACTGGTGCTCGTCTCGGCGGCGATCGTGCTCGTGAACTGGTCCGGGCGCGGCGGCGAGCCGCGGCGCGACGCGGCCGGCTGAGCGACTAGCGGCCGCGCGCGCGCGCGACGAGCCTGCGCATCGTGTCGATGTCGATGGCGCCAGGCACGATCTCGTCGCCGACGACGAAAGCCGGCGTTCCGCGTATCCCGAGGTCGCGCGCGAGCGTGCGGTTGCGCTCGATCTGCGCCGTCACCTCGGGGCGCGCCATGTCGGCCCTGAGCCGCGCCTGGTCGAGGCCATTCTCCCGCGCAAGCGCCAGCACCGAAGCCTCGTCGAGCGGCCCGCGCCGTGCCATCAGCGCGAGGTGGAACTTCTGGTACTGGCCCTGAATCGCGGCCGCCAGCGCCGCGCGGGACGCGACGACCGAGTCCGGCCCGAGGATCGGAAGCTCCTTGAACACGACGCGCAGCCGCGGGTCGGCGCGGGCGAGCTCGATCACCGGCTCCGCCACCTGCTTGCAGTAGGGGCATCGGTAGTCGAAGAACTGGACGAGCACCACGTCGGCGTTCGCCGGCCCGATGGCGGGCGAAGCGGGGTCCTGAAGAAGGTCCGCGCGCTTCTGGCGCAGGGCGGCGGCCTGGCCCGTGGCGGCCTCGGCCTTCTGCTTCTCCTCGAGCGCGTTCAGCGCATCGACGAGGATCTCCGGGTTGCGGAGGATGAAGTCGCGCACGATCGCGCGCACCGCCTCCTCCTGCGGCGCCGAGAGCGCCTGCGCGCGCGCGGCCATCGCGGGCGCGACGACGCAGGACGCGAGTGCGAGGAGGCCGGCCAAGGCGCGCGACGCGATCATGCGTGTCATCTGAAGAGCTGGACCTCCACGACATGGCCGATCGCCTGCGGCGCGGCCCCGGGCAGGCGCGCGGGCATCGCGCCCAGCGCCACGAAGGAGATCCTTGCCGTCGCGACCGTATCCCGCGGGAAGAAGTCTCGATACAGGGCGAGCAGGTCCGCGCTCTCCGCGATCCACCCGCCGGTCAGGCCCTGCGCGGCCGGCCGGAGGACGCGGCGCGCGCCATTCTCGGCGGTCGCGGCGAGCTCGAGGCGCGCGAGTTCGCGCCGCGCCGCCCCGGACCCGGACATCGCGATCTCGATGCGCCGCTGGTGGTCGGGAAGTCCCGCGCCCCAGCGCATCCATCGCGACGGCTGGATGAGCGCCGGCGAGCCGCCGCCATCGAGCCCCACGACGATTCGCAGGCCGCGCGGCAGCCCGTCGCCCGTGCCATCGAAGGCCGAGGGCTCCAGCTTCCAGTGCCAGTGCAGGATCGGCGCCGTCACGAGGCCGCCGTCGATCCGGCGCAGGATCGTGTCGCCGCCGGGCGCGTCGAAGCTGAGGACCGAGCGCCCGGCCTCCTGGCCGACCGAGATGCGCGCGGCGCGATCGCCGTGGCGCGACCAGCCGGGCGGCAGGCGGGCGGGATCGAAGTCGGCCGCCGGCGCGACCACGAGAAGGCGGCTGTCCGCGAGCTGCACAAGCGGCTCGGGCGGCGCCGGCGTTGCGCACGCGGCGAGCGCCGCGCCTGCGAGGCCGGTGCAGATGACGTCTCGGCGCCTCACTCTCTTCTCCGCTGGCTGGTTTCCCTGATGTCCTGCGCGCGCAGCCAGGCCGGGCCATGGGCCGGCAGCTGGCGCATCGCGCGCTCGGCGAAATGCGCCGCCTCGTCGCGCCTGCCGAGGCGCGCATAATGCTCCGCCTGCGCGTAGTCCGCGAGCCCGAGCTGGTTGTCGCGCCCGTAGGCCTGCGCCAGCAGGCGCCAGGTGTCCGCATCCTCGGGCTGCAGGCGCCGGGCGCGCTCCAGCGTCGCGATCGCCGCCTTGGTTGCGCCCGACTGCAGCTCGGCCGACCCGAGCGCCTGCACGATCAGGGGCTCGTTCGGCGCCAGCTCGACGGCGCGCGCGTAGAGCGCTCGGGCCTCCGCGGCCTTGCCCTGCTCGAGCTGGAACTGCGCGCGCGTCTCTATGAAGAAGGGATCGTCCGGACGCTCGCGGATCAGCGCGTCGAGCATGCGCGCGGATTCGGCGAAGGACAGCGTCTTGTATGCCGCGATGGCCCGCGCGTAGCGCGCCTCGAGCGAGTCGTCCCCGGGCCTGTAGGTCGTGTTCACGCGGCCGGGCTCGAGGAAGCCGCGCAGCTTGCCGCGCATGCGGGCGTGGCGCTCCACCAGGGCGGGGCTCGTGGGCGCGGCGGCGAAGCGCGACTTCGCGAGATGGGCGCGCAGGAACTCGACGCGCTCGCGCGTCACCGGGTGCGTGCGGACATACGGATCCTGCCTGCCGGCCTGCAGCAGTTCCTGGTCCGCCAGGATCTCGAGGAACTCCATCAGGCCGCGCGGGGACTGCCCGGTCCGCTCGAGCAGCGTGATCGCCGCCTGGTCGGCCTGGTTCTCCATGCCGCGCGAGTAGCGCAGCAGGAACCGCTCGGTGACGCTGGGGCCGCCTCCACCGCGCACACCACCCCAGTCGTTCGGGTTGCCGGGGCGCATGCCGGCGCCCGCGGCGCCGAAGGTGGCCAGCATCTCGAGGATCATCGGGACCATCGACTGGCTGATCTGCTCGCGCATCTGGACGAGGTGGCCGCCCTGGATGTGCCCGGTCTCGTGGGCGATCACGCCGATGACCTGCCCGGCGTTGTCGCTGCGCATCAGCAGGCCGGTGTTCAGGTACATGTGCAGCCCGTTGGCCACGAACGCGTTGAGCGAGCGGTCGTTGACGAGGTGCACGCTGATCGCCGCCGGATCGAGGGAGGCGGCCGCGAAAAGTGGCGCGGCGAAGGCCCTGATGGTAGCCTCCACCTCGGCGTCGCGGATGAAGCTGACGGGTCGCCTCTGCGCCTCTGCGCATGGGGCAAGCGCCCCCGCGAGCGCCACGGTGACCGCAGCGCGCAGGATCAGTCCACCGATGCTCCTCAGAAGTCTTCTGCCCCGGGACACGGGAGGCGCCGGCGGGGCGCGGTCTGGCTTCACGTCTGGGCCTTCTTCCCTCGGATCGGTGGACACACCCCGCGAAGCTAGTG
>VGDA01000141.1 GCA_016869915.1 Alphaproteobacteria bacterium | reverse complement strand
CGGGAACGAACGTTCGGAAGGCGCCTCGGATACCATAGGTTGACGCGCCCGGACAACGCGCCGCAAGCGATGGCCGGGGCTTCCACGCGCTCGCGCGCTCGGCGATAAGCTTCGAGATGCCCCGCCGCCCGGCGGGCCGGCGAGGAGCATGGCGATGAGCGAGAACGCGACCCAGTCGACGACCCCGCAGGCCAAGGTCCTGCGCATGACGGCGGACATCGTCGCGGCCTATGTCGGGAACAACGCCGTCCCGGCGGCCCAGCTGCCCGAGCTGATCAGGACGATCCACGCCTCCCTGACCGGGCTGGAGGCCCCGCCCCCGCCCGCGCCCGGCGACCTCGTCCCCGCGGTGCCGATCCGCAAGTCCGTCCACCCCGACCACATCGTCTGCCTGGAGGACGGCAAGCGGCTGAAGATGCTCAAGCGGCACCTGCGCACGGCCTATGGCCTGACGCCCGAGCAGTACCGGGCGAAATGGGGATTGCCGCCCGAGTACCCGATGGTCGCGCCGAACTACGCGGCGCAGCGCTCCGCCTTCGCCAAGCGCATCGGCCTGGGGCACAAGCCGGGCGCGCGCCGCGGCCGGCCGCCGAAGAAGGCCTGACCGGCGACGCGACGCCCGGGCGAAACGCGAAACCCGGGCAAGAAAGGAAAACCCCGCCGGGATCGCTCCCGGCGGGGCTTCGCTTCGGTCGCCCTGGGGCGGTTCCGGTCAGGAACCGAGGCCCGGGATCTCCTTATACTCGCCGTTGTCCCAGATGTAGAAAACGTACTTGGCGTTGGAGACGTCGCCCTTGCGGTCGTACTGCAGGTCGCCGATCACCGTCGCGAACTTGTTGCCGCGGATCGCCGCAGACAGCTTGTTGACGTCGATCGACTTCGTCTTCTCGGCCGCGGCGGCCCAGACCTGGATCGCGGCGTAGGTGTAGAGCGTGTAGCCCTCGGGGTCGAAGCCCTGCGCCTTGAACTTCGCGACGATGTCCTTCGCGGTCGGCGCCTTCCGGGGATCCGGCGCGAAGGTCATGATCGTGCCCTGGCCTGCCGGGCCGGTAATCTTCCAGTACTCGTTGTCGACGAGGGCGTCGCCGGAGACGAACACGGCGCGCAGGCCCTGCTCGCGCGCCTGGCGCACGATCAGGCCACCCTCGGTGTGGTAGCCGCCGTGGTAGATCACGTCGATGCCGGCCGCCTTCATCTTGGAGATCAGGGCGGTGAAGTCCTTGTCGCCCTGGGTGATCGCCTCGTACATCGCCTCGGTCAGGCCGGCTGCGTTCATCGCCTTCTTGGTCTCGTCGGCCAGGCCCTTGCCGTAGGTCGACTTGTCATGGATGACGGCGACCTTCTTGCCCTTGTAGTTCCTGACCAGCCACTGGCCCGCGACGGTGCCCTGCGCGTCGTCCCGGCCGCAGGTGCGGAACACGTTGTTCCAGCCCTTGGCCGCGGCCTCGTCGGTCAGGCGCGGGTTGGTCGAGGCCGGGGTGATCTGGAGGATGCCCGCCTCGTTGTAGATCTGGCTCGCCGGGATCGAGGACGAGGAGCAGAAATGCCCCGCCACGAAGGCGACCTTCCTGGTGGCGAGCTGGTTCGCCACGGTGACCGCCTGCTTCGGGTCGCAGGCGTCGTCGCCGATCTCGAGCCTGAGCTTGCGCCCCAGCACGCCGCCGCGGGCGTTGATGTCCGCGACCGCCATCTCGGCGCCGCGGCGCAGCTGCGCGCCGAAGGCGGCATACTGGCCGGTCATCGGGCCGGCGGCCGCGATGGTCATCTCCTGCGCGGTCGCCGGCGTGGCGAGCGATGCGGCGGCCAGCGCGCCCGCGCCGAGCAGCCCGTACTTGAACCCGTTCATTCTTGTCTCCCTTGAGGAAGCCCGTTGGGGGGAACGTCGGACCGCGCGCGCGACGCGATGCGCCGGGCCGACCTTCACGGGAGTGTAGGCCGCCGCGCGGCAGGCCGGCAAGGAGACCGGGGCTCAGCCCCGGGCGCGCCAGGAGAAGGGACCGGTCCGCTCGAACAGCCAGGGATACTGGGCGGCCATCTGGCCGGCGCGCGTGGCGCGGAAGGCAGCCGCCGCGACCGCGCACAGGCTCGCCCAGGCGAGGAGGAAGCCGGGAAGCGACGAAAGGTCGCCCGAGAACAGCGCGAAGGCGAGGAAGCGGTCGGTCGCGGCGAGCAGCGCCGCGTAGGGGACGAGCTGCCAGGCGCCTCGCCAGGTGAGCGCGAGGGCCTGGCCCATCATCCAGGACGCGCCGGCGAAGAGCACCAGCGTGAGGCCGAAGAAGCCGAGGAAGGATCCGCCGAAGAGGTTCTCCATGCCGCCCTCAATGCGCCTTCCCGCCCTCGAGATAGGCGGCCCGGACCTCGGTGTTGGCGAGCAGCTCGGCGCCCGTGCCGCTCAGGGCGATCTGACCGTTGACGAGCACGTAGCCGCGATGGGCGAGGCGAAGCGCGTGGTGCGCGTTCTGCTCGACGAGAAGAACGGTCATGCCGTCGCGCGCGTTGACCTCGCGGATCGTGTCGAAGATCTGGCGCACGATCAGCGGCGCGAGGCCGAGCGACGGCTCGTCCAGCAGCAGCAGGCGCGGCCGGCTCATCAGAGCCCGCGCGATCGCGAGCATCTGCTGCTCGCCGCCGGAGAGCGTGCCGCCGCGCTGCCCGCGGCGCTTCTCCAGGATCGGGAAGAGCCTGAAGCAGCGCGCGAGGTCCTCGTCCATGCCCGCGCCGTCGGTCACGTGCGCGCCCATCTGCAGGTTCTCGAGCACCGTCATGCGCGGGAAGATGCGCCTGCCCTCGGGCGACTGCGCGATGCCGAGCCGCGCGATCTCATGCGTCGGCAGCCGAGTGATGTCCCGCCCCTCCAGCAGGATGCTGCCCTGGCCGGCCTGGGGCTTGCCGAACACGGTCATCAGCAGCGTCGACTTGCCTGCGCCGTTGGCGCCGATGAGGGTGACGATCTCGCCGCGCCGGACCTCGATCGAGATCCCCTTCAGCGCCTCGATGCGCCCGTAGTAGCTGTGGACGCCGCGTACCTCGAGCATGGGGGCGCTCATGGCGCGGCCTCCGCGGGAGCAGCCGGGCCGGCGTCGTCGCCCTCGCCCAGGTAGGCGCGGATCACCGCGGGATCGGCGCGCACCTGCGCCGGTGGGCCGCTGGCGATCCTGCGCCCGTAGTCGAGCACGATGATCTGGTCGGAGATCTCCATCACCACGCTCATGTCGTGCTCGATCAGCAGGACGGAGATCCGGTGCTCGTCGCGCACGAAGCGCAGCAGTTCGTTGAGCGCCGCGCTCTCGCGCGGGTTCAGCCCCGCCGCTGGCTCGTCGAGGCAGAGCAGCACAGGGTCGGTGCACATGGCGCGCGCGATCTCGAGCCGGCGCTGGTCGCCGTAGGGAAGGTTGCCGGCCTCCCAGTCCGCGCGTTCGGTCAGCCCCACCCGGTCGAGCCAGTAGCGCGCGCGCTCGACCGCCTCGCGCTCCGCGGCGCGGTAAGACGCCGCGCCGACGAGGCCGAGCAGGCTAAAGCCCGACGCGAACATCAGCCGGTTGTGCTGCGCGACGAGCAGGTTCTCGAGGACGGTCATGGCGCCGAAGAGCCGGATGTTCTGGAAGGTGCGCGCGATGCGCGCGTCCTTGCAGATCCTGAACCCCTCCATGCGCTCGAGCAGGTGGAAGCCCCCGGCATGGCGCAGCGCGAGGCGGCCGACGGTCGGCTTGTAGAAGCCGGTGAGGCAGTTGAAGACGGTCGTCTTCCCTGCGCCGTTCGGGCCGATGATGGAGGTGATCTCGCGCTCGCGCGCCGAGAAGCTGACGTCGTCCACCGCGACCAGCCCGCCGAACCGCATCGTGAGGTGGTCGACCGACAGGATGGCCGAGGGGTCGATCCCGCGCGTCGAGGCCGCGTCCGGCGTCATCGGGCCTCCGGGTGCAGGCGCACCGAGGGCTCGCGGCCGGAGACCAGCCCCTGCGGGCGCCAGATCATCACCAGCACCATCGCGAGGCCGAAGATGAGCATGCGGTACTGCGCGAAGTCGCGGCCGAACTCCGGGATCAGGATGAGGAAGGCCGCGGCGACGACCACGCCGAGCTGCGATCCCATCCCGCCGAGGACGACGATCGCGAGGATCACCGCGCTCTCGATGTAGGTGAAGCTCTCGGGGCTAACGAAGCCCTGGCGCGCGGCGAAGAAGGATCCCGCGAAGCCGGCGAACATCGCGCCGATCGCGAAGGCGCTGAGCTTGGTGTTGGTCGGGTTGATGCCGAGCGAGCGGCACGCGATCTCGTCCTCGCGCAACGCCTCCCAGGCGCGGCCGACCGGCAGGTTGCGGATGCGCAGCGTGAAGAAGTTGGTCACGAGGGCCAGCACGAGGATGATGTAGTAGAGCCACACGATGCGGTGCATCGGGCTGAAGCCCCATTCCTCGCCGAAGATCGCGTAGACCGGCTCCATGAGCGGCGCGACGAACTCGTGGAACGTCGTCGTGCCCTCCGGCGCGCTGCGCGCCAGCGGCGCGCCGAGGAAGGTCGGGCGCGGGATGGAGCTGAGCCCGTTCGGGCCGCCGGTGAACTCCTGCCAGTTCAGCAGCACCATGCGGATGATCTCGCCGAATCCCAGCGTGACGATGGCGAGGTAGTCGCCGCGCAGGCGCAGCACGGGGAAGCCGAGGATGACCCCGAAGAACGCCGCGAAGACCCCGGCGAGCGGCAGGCACTGCCAGAAGGTCAGGTCGAAATGCAGCGCCAGCAGCGCGAAGGAATAGGCGCCGACGGCGTAGAAGGCGACGTAGCCGAGGTCGAGCAGGCCGGCCAGGCCGACCACGATGTTCAGGCCCCAGCCGAGCATGACGTAGATCAGCACCGACGTGCCGAGGTCGACGATGTAGCGGTCGGCGAACGGCATGAGGGGCAGGACGAGCGCGAAGCCCGCGAGCGCGGGGCCGATCCAGCGACCCGCCTCCGAGCGCGACAGCGCGAGGCCCGCCGCCGAGAAGGCCGGCGCGAGGGGGATCGCGACGCGCCCCGGCGCGAGCGCCAGCGCGAGGCGCCCCGCGAAGACGATCGCGCTGGCCAGAGCCACCCATTCGAAGCGCGTGCGGAGGGTGACGCCGCCGCTCACGTCGGTGAGCACGAAGCCGATCAGCGGGAAGGCGAGCACGGCCATGACGAAGGCCGCGAGCCCCGCCTCGCGCAGCGCCGCGGCGACGGGCAGGGCGCGCGCGGGGGGAGCGTCCGGCGACGCGCCGGCCCTGGCCGGGGCGCTCATACCTTCTCGACCTCCGGCCGGCCGAGCAGGCCGGTCGGCCTGAAGATCAGGACCACCACGAGGATCACGAAGCTCGCGACATCCTTGTACTCGACGGAGAAATAGGCGGACCAGAAGGCCTCGATGAGGCCGATCAGGAGCCCGCCCAGCATGGCGCCGGGCAGCGAGCCGATCCCGCCGAGCACCGCGGCCGTGAAGGCCTTCACCCCGGCGAGGAACCCGATGAAGAAGTCGATGACCCCGTAGTACATCGTGATCATCACGCCGGCGACCGCCGCCAGCGCCGCGCCCATGACGAAGGTCAGGGAGATCGTGCGATCGGTGTCGACGCCGAGCAGCGACGCCATCTTGAGGTCCTGCTCGCAGGCGCGCTGAGACCGGCCGAGCGCCGTGCGCTGGATCAGCAGCGTGAAGCCGGCCATCAGGCCGACGGTGAGCAGGATGATGATGAGCTGGAGGTAGCTGATCGAGACCGTGAAGCCCTCCGCCGACGTCATGAGCGGGATGCTGCCCTGCACGACCGGGGCGAGCGGCTTGATCTTCGCGCCCTGCGCGATCTGCACGTAGTTCTGAAGGAAGATCGACATGCCGATGGCGGAGATCAGCGGCGCGAGGCGATGCGAGCCGCGAAGCGGCCGGTAGGCGATCCTCTCGACCGTCCATCCGTATGCGGAGGTAAACAGCATCGCCAGCACGAGGACGACGAGGATCGCGGCCGGCGCCCAGCTCAACCCGAGCATGCCGAGGGCGGTGAAGGCGATGACCGCCATGAAGGCGCCGATCATGTAGATCTCGCCATGGGCGAAATTGATCATACCGATGATGCCGTAGACCATCGTGTAGCCGATCGCGATCAGCGCATAGATCGCGCCGAGCGTGAGGCCGTTGATCAACTGCTGGACGAAATACTCCATGAAGGCCGCCTGGCCCCTCCTGCGCTCGCGCCGCCCGCTCGCGCGCCTCGGCGACGGCAGGACATGCCGCGCGCACCATAACGACGCGCCCCGCCCCTTGCCAGAGCGGCGCGCGCGGCTTCAGCCGCCCGTCTGGACGCCTCGCTTGCCAAGGACCCAGGCCAGCTTGCGCCGCGCCGCCTCGCGGAGGCTGAACTCGGCGGCGCTGGCCGGGCCCGTGACCGAGGCCTCGATCCCCGTCTCGACGTCGATCGCGGTGGCCTTGGCGACCATGCCGACGCGGCGTATCTCGAAGATGACTTCCCTGCCCTGCATGGGCCGAACTTGCCCTTCGACGTTCCGGATGCGCGCGCTATATAGCGCGCGCCCCGAGGAGTGAAACCGCATGAACGCAAAGCCCGCAGACGCCGCCAAGCCCTCCCGCGCCGCTTTCTCCTGGGAGGATCCGTTCCTCCTCGACGAGGAACTCGGCGAGGACGAGCGCATGATCCGCGACGCAGCCCGCCAGTACTGCGAGGAGCGGCTGATGCCGCGGGTCAAGGAGGCCTTCAACGCCGAGAAGACCGACCCGGCGATCTTCCGCGAGATGGGCGAGATGGGCTTCCTCGGCTCGACGATCGACGGCTATGGCTGCCCCGGCGTGAACTACGTCTGCTACGGGCTGGTGGCGCGCGAGGTGGAGCGCATCGACTCGGGCTACCGCTCGATGATGTCGGTGCAGTCTTCGCTGGTCATGCACCCGATCCACGCCTACGGGACCGAGGCGCAGCGCCAGAAGTACCTGCCCCGGCTCGCGAAGGGCGAGTGGATAGGGTGCTTCGGGCTGACCGAGCCCGACGCCGGCTCCGATCCCGCGGGCATGCGCACCCGGGCGCGCAAGGTCCCCGGCGGCTACGTGCTCAAGGGCGCGAAGATGTGGATCTCCAATTCGCCGATCGCCGACGTCTTCGTGGTCTGGGCGAAGGACGACGCCGGCGACATCCGCGGCTTCGTCCTCGAGAAGGGCATGAAGGGACTGTCGGCGCCGAAGATCGAGGGCAAGCTCTCGCTGCGCGCCTCGATCACCGGCGAGATCGTCATGGACGACGTCGAGGTCGGAGAAGACGCGCTGCTGCCGAACGTCTCCGGGCTGAAGGGTCCCTTCGGCTGCCTCAACCGCGCGCGCTACGGCATCGCCTGGGGCGCTCTTGGCGCGGCCGAGTTCTGCTGGCACGCGGCGCGCAAGTACACGCTGGAGCGCAAGATGTTCAACCGCCCGCTCGCGGCCACGCAGCTCGTGCAGAAGAAGCTCGCCGACATGCAGACGGAGATCGCCATCGGCCTGCAGTCCTGCCTGCGCGCTGGCCGCCTGTTCGACGCCGGCAAGCTCGCGCCGGAGACGATCAGCCTGATCAAGCGCAACTCCTGCGGCAAGGCGCTCGACATCGCGCGCGTCGCCCGCGACATGCATGGCGGCAACGGGATCATGGACGAGTACCACGTGATGCGGCACGTCATGAACCTCGAGACGGTGAATACCTACGAGGGCACGCATGACGTCCATGCGCTGATCCTCGGCCGCGCGCAGACCGGGCTGCAGGCCTTCGGCTGAAGGGCGACGCGGGCGCGCCGCCTCTCGTTCAGGCCGCGGCCGTCGAGCCGCTTCGCTGGCCGTCCCAGAAGCGCTCGAGGCGACGCAGCGTTTCGCAGACGGCGGCGAAGTCGTTGGAGCCCAGCGTGTTCGCGGCGAGCCTCGCATGCCCGTCGAACACGGCGTCGAGCTTGCGCTGAAGCTCAAGGCCCCGCTCCGAGAGCTTGATGCGCACCGACCTGCGGTCGTGCGGCGAGCGCTCCTGCGCGATATAGCCGCACTCGATGAGCTGCTTCAGATTGTACGACACGTTGGAGCCCAGGTAGTAGCCGCGCTGCGTTAGCTCCCCCACCGTCAGGTCGTCCTCGCCGATGTTGTAGAGGATCAGCGCCTGGACGTTGTTGATGTCGCGCACGCGAAGCCTCTCGATCTCGGACTTCACCACCTCGAGGAAATGGCGGTGCAACCGCTCCACGAGGGCGACGGTGTCGAGATACGCGCGCTTCATGCCGGGCTCCTTGGCCGCGCGACTGGCGGCGGCACCTTTCTTTCGAAAGAGTGACCTTCCAGAGTTAACACGCGATTAACGGGCGTCCCCCTCCAGCATGCGG
>VGDA01000140.1 GCA_016869915.1 Alphaproteobacteria bacterium | reverse complement strand
AAGGACAGAGCCCATGGCCTACCCGGAACAGCGCGACACGGTCGTCGTCCTCCCGCCCGCCGGGCCGGCCTCGCGGCGGCTCGAGGCGCCCGCGCCGCTGGCCCCCGCGCCGCTGGCGCGCCGCCTCGCCTGGGGCGCGGGCGCGCTGTCGGCGTGCTGGATTGGCCTCGCGCTGCACCACCTCGCGGCCGAGCTCGGCTGGGCGGGCTTCGCGGCGCTACGCGCGCACGAGCAGGCGCTGATCGTCATCGGGGTCGCCAGCCCGCTTGCCGCGCTGTGGTTCGCGGTCGCCTTCGTCGCGCGCGGCGACGAGGTGCGCGGCGTCGCGGCGTCGCTGCGCGCGGAGCTTTCCGCGCTCACCGCCGACGAGGGCGCGGCCGGCGGGCGCGCCGCTTCGCTCGCCTCGGCCCTGCGGGAGCAGGCGCGGCTCTTCGCGGAGGCCAGCGACGCCGCAGCCACGCGCCTCGACGACAGCCGCCTCGCGCTCGCCCGCCACGCCGGCGACCTCGCGACGACGTCGGACCAGTCGTCGATGCGCGTCATGCAGGTCATGGCGGCGCTGCGCCGGCACGCCGAGCAGCTCGAGCGCGGCGCCTCGCAGCTCGCCGCGCGGGTCAACGGCATCGAGGCCGTGCTCGCCTCCCAGACGGAGGCGATGGGCAACGCCTCCTCGCTCGCAGAGCAACGCGGGCGCGACATCGCCGAGACGCTGCGCCGGCAGCTCGACGAGCTCGCCGCCGTGAACGAGCGCAGTGCCGCCTCGGCCGCAGCGATCCGCGATTCCCTTGCCGCCACCGGCCGCGAGCTCGTCCTCGCCACCGAGCGCTCGGGCCTGCGCGTCGACGAGATCCGCTCCGCCCTCGCCTCCGAGGTCGAGCGCGCGCTCGAGGTCGCGGAGCGCGCCGCGCAGCGCTCGCGCGAGGTCGGCGAGACGCTGCGCCGCGAGGCGGAGGGCTTCGGCGGCGCGGTAACGATCGCCGCCGACCGCGCCGAGGTCGCGACGCGCACGCTGGGTCGCGGCTCCGACCACATGCTCAAGGCCGCCGACCAGCTGCGCGAGCGCAGCGAGGCCATGGACGCCGCCTTCGCGCGCGACCTCGCCAATGTCGCGCGCGCGGCCGACGAGGCGCAGGCGCGGCTCGAGCGCGTCGGCACGTCGCTGCGCGAGCGCGAGGGCGACATCGCGGCGCTTGGACAGCGCACCGCCGACGCCGCGCAGGCGCTGGGCGTGGAGACGGGTGCGCTGGGCGGCGCGCTCGAGCGCCTCGCGACGCGCGCGGAATCCGCCGCGGAATCGCTGCGCCGGCAGGGCGCGGAGATCGGCGGCCTCGCCGACCAGACCGCGCTGCGCGTGCGCGCCGCCGGCGAGGCGCTGCGCCTCGAGGCGCGCGAGATCTCCGAGACCACGACGTCGGGCCTGTCGCGGCTGGCCGACCTCGCCGCCGCGATCGACGCGCGCGCCGGGGCGCTCGCCGCGACGACCGACCATGCGGTGGCCGACAGCGAGGCGCGCCTCGCCCGCATCGGCCAGGGCACCGAGGAACTGGGCATGCGGCTGCGCCTCCATGCGGACCATCTCGCGGAGGCCGGCGACACCCTGGCCCGCCGCGGCGGCGAGGCCGAGGGCGCGCTGCGCCGGCAGGTCGAGGGCGTGGGCGCCATGGTCCAGCGCATCCTGTCGCTGGCGGGCGAGGCGTCGGACGCGGCGGGCCAGCGCATCGGCGCGGCCGAGGAACTCTTCGAGCGCGTGCGGCGCATGGGCGCCGCGGTCGAGCAGATGGCGCGCAACATGATGGCGGAGATCGCGCGCGCCCAGGACCGCGCCGGCGCCGCCGGCGCGCAGCTGCGCCAGGAGGCCGATGCGATGGCGAGCGGCGCCGAGGCCGCGCTGTCGCGCATGCGCGCCGCGGGCGAGGAGTTCCGCGGCGAGTCGCGCGCGCTCCATGCCGGCGCCGAGGACTTCGTGCAGCGCGCCGGCGGCGCCAGCGCCGCCGTCTCGCAGGCGATCGCCACGGCGATGGCGGCCGCGGAACGCGCGATCGCCGCGCTTGGCGCCCAGGAGGATGGGCTGCGCCAGCGCATCGCCGGCATCGAGGGCGCGGGCTTGCAGGCCGCGTCGCGACTCGACCTCGCCGGCGCCGAGGCCGCCGAGCGCGCCCAGACCCTTTCCGCCGCGGCGGATCTCGCGGCCAAGCGCCTCGCCGACCTCGCCGGCGTCGCGGAGCGCCGTGCGCAGGAGGTGCAGATCAACGGCGCGCTCGCGCAGCAGCAGCTGCGCGAGGCGGGCGACTCGATGCGCCAGCGCGGCGTCGACCTCGCCGCCGCGGCGGACGCGGCGCGCGCGCTGATGGCGCATGCCGATGTCCAGCTGCGCGAGCAGGCGACCGGCCTTGCCGCGACGCTGGAGGCGGCCGCGCAGCGCGCAGCCGGCCTCGCGGCGATGATGCAGGCGCAGTCCGGCGGCGTCGCCGAGGCCGCGGACGGCGCGGGCGCGCGGCTGCGCGCGGCGATGGATGCGCTGCGCGCGGGCGCCGAACAGGCCGCCGCCGCCGCCGAGGGCGCCACCGCGCGCAGCCAGGGCGCGGGCGAGGCCGTGCAGCAGCAGCTCCAGGCGCTGGGCGCGCTCTCGGACGCGGCGATGCTCAAGCTCCAGGACCATGGCGAGGCGCTGCGCCAGCGCGCGGGCGAGATGCAGCGCGCGGCGTCGGGCGTCACCGAGCGGCTCGACGCAGCCGGTCGCGGCTTCCAGGCGCAGGTCAGCGACCTCGCCCTCGCCTCCGACCAGGCGCTGGGCAGGCTCGCGGCGATCGGCGATTCGGTGCGCGCGCGCCAGGGCGAGATGGAGGCCGCGTCGGAGCAGTCGGAGCGGCGCCTGTCGACGCTGCGCGAGGCTCTGCTCGGCGCGTCGGGCCAGGTCTCCGAGGCCGCCGGCCGCGCGGCCGCGCAGCTGCAGGAGCTGGGCGACGGCCTCGCGCGGCGCGCGAGCGAGATCGCGAGCGCGGCGGAGCAGGCGCAGGGCCGCGTCCAGTCCGTCGATGGCGCGCTCGGCATGCAGGAGCGCCGGCTGGTCGAGACGATCGACCGCGCCAGCCGCATGGCCTCCGACGCCGCCGAGACGCTGCGCATGCGCGCCGAGGAGATCGCCGCGGGCGCCGCGAACGCCATCGGCCGCCTCGGCGAGGCGGGCGATGGATGCGAGCGCGGCACGCGCGAGATCGCGGATGCCGCGGCCCGCGCGCTCGAGGAGATCTCCGCCGTCGGCCGCGCCCTCGACCAGCAGGCGACGCGCATGGACTCGGTGGGCGCGGATGCGCGCACCGCCTTCGAGGCGACGGCCGCGACCATCGCCGCGCGCGTCGACGTCGCCGCATCGTCGCTCGACCAGGCGGTGCAGCGCGTGGCGCAGGCGGGCGACGCACTCGGCCGCCAGGCCTCCACGCTGGAGGACGCGGCGGAGCGTTCCGAGCGTCGCATGACCGGCATCGGGACCAGGCTCGTGGAGCAGGCGGCGCTGCTCGAGAGCGCGTCCTCGCGCGGCGAGGCCGTGGTGCAGCTCGCGCTGGCGACGCTGCGCGAGCGCGGCGCCGCGCTCACGGCCGCCGCCGAGGCGGCACGCCGCGCCGCCGACGACCTCGCGGCGAGCAAGCACGATCGTCGCCGCGGCAGCTTCCTGCGCTCCTCGCGGTTCGTCGTCGACGGGTTGAACTCCCTCGCGATCGACCTCTCGCGCAGCTTCTCGCCGACGCTTCCGGAGCGGTTGATGGCCGCCTTCGTCGCGGGCGACCGCGGCGTCTTCGTGCGCCGCCTGCTCAAGCTCGACCCGGGCGGGGGCGGCCAGATGCTGCGCGCGAAGTACCAGGAGGACGCGGAGTTCCGCCGCCATGTCGACGAGTACATCCGCCAGTTCGAGGCGCTGCGCGCGGAGGCGATGAAGGCCGATCCCGACGCGATCCTGACCGCGGCGTTCCTCACCTCCGACATCGGCAAGCTCTATATGTTCCTCGCCGAGGCGATCGACCGGCCCGAGGGCGCGGGACAGCCGGCGGCCTGATCGCCATGTCGGGCGCGATCCTCGTCCGGCCTTCCGTCGAGGCCGACGTCCCCGCCATCGCCCGCATCTACGGCCATCACGCGCTGAACGGCCTCGCCTCCTTCGAGGAGGTCGCGCCGCCCGCCGGGGAGATGGCGCGGCGGCGCGCGGAGATCGTGGCGAAGGGCTTCCCCTACCTCGTGGCCGAGGAGGCGGGGCAGGTCGTCGGCTACGCCTATTGCAGCGGCTACAGGCCGCGCAGCGGCTACCGTTTTTCGGTCGAGGATTCGATCTATATCGCCCCGGGCCGCGGCGGCGCCGGCATCGGCTCGCTGCTCCTGCCGCGCCTCGTCGACGCGGCGACGGCGCTCGGCGCGCGCCAGATGATCGCGGTGATCGGCGACAGCGCCAACCACGGCTCGATCCGCCTGCATGCCCGCTTCGGCTTCCGCCATGCGGGCACGCTCGAGGCGATCGGCTTCAAGCTCGGGCGCTGGGTCGATTCCGTGCTGATGCAGCGCGCCCTGGGCGAGGGAGCCTCGACGCTGCCGCAGGGCTGAGCGACGCGGCTCCCGCGCTCATCCCGGGCAGCGGCGGGGCAGCGTGGACAGGTCGTCGGCGCGCATGCGGTTGCGCGGCGGCAGCACGCGCAGCGCGAGGTCCAGGCCTTCGCGGCTCTCCTTGCCCTCGGCGCCGGTGTTCTCGATCACGCGATAGGGGCGGCCGAAGGCGACCCAGGTCGGCACGTAGCCCGCGGCCGCGAGCCGCGCCCGGCCATCGGCACCGCGGGCCAGTTCGACCAGCGCGATGGCGGCCGCGCGCCGCGGCGTGCCGAACTGCGCCGAGATGAAGTTGCCGAGCGAGTAGAGGACCAGGCCCTCGCGCCCGTCCGGCGCGACGATCCTCTCCCAGGGCTGCAGCACGTGCGGATGCGCGCCGACCACCAGCGTCGCCCCGGCGAGCACGGCCTCGCGCGCGAGGCGACGGTCCTGCGCCGCGGGCTGGTGCTGGTACTCGACGCCCCAGTGCGGCGCGAGCACGACCGCGTCGATGCCGGGCTCGGCGGCCGCGGCGCGGACCTCGTCGAGCACGTCTTCCGACGGTGCGCCGTCGCGCTCGTGGCAGGCGAGGACCAGGCGCTCGCGGTCCGGCAGGCCGTTGAGGCCGTAGGTGCAGGCGATCCATGCGACCGAGAATCCGCGCGCGCGCGTGATCTTGCGCCAGCGCCGGCCCTCGTCGCGCGCCGCGCGGGTGCGCGTGCCCGCGAAGGGCAGGCCCGCGGCCTCGAGCGCCTCGATCGTGCGCTCGATCCCGAGGCTGCCGCGATCGGCGGAATGGTTGTTGGCCGTCGAGACGATCGTGAACCCGCCTGCCTTCGTGTCCGGGACGACGGCTGGGTGGAAGTTGAAGACCAGCACGTCGTCCTCGCCGCCGGCATAGACCGCGCGGTCGTAGACGCGCGCGTTGCCGTCGACCTTGCCGCCGCGGTCGCGCCCGCCTGGCATCACGTTGCGCGCCGCGGGCCCCTCCAGGTTCGCGTAGGCGACGTCGGCCGAGCGCAGCACGTGCTCGACCGGCTTCCAGAAGACGGCGAAGCCGTCCTCGTGCGCGAGCGCCTGCTTCTGCAGGTGGCCGTGGAAGAGCAGGTCGCCGACCGCGGCGATGCGCAGCCGCTCGCCCTCCTCGCAGCCCGCGGCGAAGAAGATGCCCTGGTCCTGGGCCGCCGCGCGCGGGCCGGTGCAGGCGAGCGCGAGCAGCGTGGCGGCGAGGGCCGCGGCGCGCGCGGTTCGCCTGGTCGGCGTGTCGGTGTCGTCGCGGGTCAAGGGAGTCGGGCCTTCGCTGGCTGTCCGGTGCAGGCGAGCGCGAGCAGCGTGGCGGCGAGGGCCGCGGCGCGCGCGGTTCGCCTGGTCGGCGTGTCGGTGTCGTCGCGGGTCAAGGGAGTCGGGCCTTCGCTGGCTGTCCGGGGCAGGCTCGCACTCCCCTACAGGCGCCGGCGCGCGCGTTCAACAGCGGATGGCTCCCGCGCATGCGCCGGCGGCAGGACATGGGCGCGTGCAATCCCTGTCGCGTCGCTTGCCGGAGGCGCTATCGTCGGGCACGCGCCCGTTCGGCGCGGGGGGGGGAGAGGTATGGGATATCGGGTCGGCGTCGACATCGGCGGCACCTTCGCGGATTTCTGCGCCTTCGACGAGGCGACCGGCGCGCTGCGCACGCTCAAGGTGCTCTCGCGCCCCGACGCGCCAGGCAGCGAGGTGATGGAGGGCATCCGCCAGCTGCGCAGCCGCTTCGGCATCGAGCCCTCCGCGATCTCGTACTTCACGCACGGCACCACGGTCGGCGTGAACACGGTGATCCAGCGCAAGGGCGCGAAGCTGGCGCTCTTCACCACCGCGCGCTTCACCGACGTGCTGGAGCTGGCGCGCCTCAAGATGCCCGATCCCTACGACCTGCTGGCCGAGCGGCCGGCGCCGCTGGTCCCGAAGGACATGGTGTTCGGCATCGGCGGGCGCCTGCGCGCCGATGGCGGCGAGGAGCGCCCGGTCGATCGCGCGGAGGTGGTGGATGCGGCGCGCGAGGCCCGCGCGCGCGGCGCCGAGGCGATCGTCGTCGCGCTCATCAACTCCTACCGCAATCCCGCGCAGGAGCATGCCGTGCGCGCGATCCTGCGCGAGGCGATGCCGGACATGCATGTCTACTGCTCGGCCGATGTCTGGCCGGTCGTGCGCGAGTACGAGCGCACGATCACCGCCGTCATCCACGGCTACGTCCAGGCGCGCGTCGCGCACTACCTCGGCTCGCTGCAGGACGCGCTGGCGCGCGAGGGCGTGCCGGCGGTGGCGCAGGTGACGAAGTCGAATGGCGGCGTGATGAGCGCCGAGCTCGGCAAGACGCGCTGCGCGCAGATGATCCTCTCCGGCACGGCCTCGGGCGTGATCGGCGGCAGCTACGTCGCGCGGCTCTCCGGCTTTCCCGACACGCTCAGCCTCGACATCGGCGGCACCAGCGCCGACATCGCGATCATCCGCGACGGCCAGCCGCAATACGGCATCGGCGAGGTGATCGGCGAGTTCCCGATCTTCCTGCCGACCGTCGCCGTCACATCGATCGGCGCCGGCGGCGGCTCGATCGCCGCGGTCGACGCGCTCGGCGTGCTGCGCGTCGGCCCGGAGAGCGCCGGCTCCACGCCGGGCCCCGCCTGCTACGGACGCGGCGGCGAGCGCCCGACGATCACCGACGCGATGGCGGTGCTCGGCTATATCGGCCAGGCCGACCTCGGCTATGGCGCGGTGAAGGTCGACCGCGCGCGTGCCGTCGCCGCCGTCGGCACCGTCGCGCGCGCCATGGACGTGCCGGTCGAGCAGGCGGCGGAGGCGATCATCCGCATCGCCGTCTCGGGCATGTACCTCGAGGTCTCGAAGCTCATCTCGCGCGCCGGCATCGACCCGCGCAGCTTCGCGCTCCAGGCCTTCGGCGGCGCGGGGCCCATGCTGGCCTGCTTCCTGGCGGCAGAGCTCGGCATGGCCCATGTCGTCGTGCCCACCACGCCGGGCGTGCTCTCGGCGCTCGGCGGCCTCGTCGCCGACGTCAAGAACGACTTCATCCGCACGATCTATCTCGACCTCGAGCCGGCGGCGATGCCGGCGATCCGCGACGGCTTCGCGCGGCTTGCCGACGACGCGCGGCGCTGGCTCGCCGAGGAGCAGGGGCATCGCGGCGGCTTCCGCCTCGTCGCCTCCGCCGACATGCGCTATCGCGGCCAGTCCTACGAGATCGAGACGATGCTCGCGGCCGAGGACATCGAGCAGGGCAGGGACGAGGCGCTCGCCGAGGCCTTCCACGCCGCGCATGAGCGCCTGTTCGGGCATTGCGACCGCGCGGCCCCGGTGCAGGCCATCAACCTGCGCATGGTGATCGTCGCGGATGGTCCCAAGCCCGCGCTGGCCAGGCTCGCGCCGGCGACCGGGCCGGCGAAGGCGCTGCGCCATGTCGAGGTCCATGTCGCGGGCGCGCGGCGGCAGGTGCCGCTCCATGCGCGCGCCGACCTGCTGCCCGGCCATGAATTCTCCGGGCCGGCGATCATCGCCCAGGAGGACACGACGACCTGCGTGCCGGACGGCTTCGAGGGGACGGTGGACGGATACGGCCACCTGGTCCTGAAGCTGTCGGCGCGGCACTGACCGGAACGAGGAGGGCGCCATGGCCATCGACAAGGTGACTTTGCAGATCCTCGCCAACCATTGCTCCGCCGCGGCGGAGAGCATGGCGAGCACGCTCCTGCGCACCGCGCACTCGACCTTCGTCAAGGAGACGGAGGACTTCACCACGGGCCTCGCCGAT
>VGDA01000139.1 GCA_016869915.1 Alphaproteobacteria bacterium | reverse complement strand
AAGAGCGACCTGATGGTGAACGCGCTGGCACCGCTGATCGGCGATTCGATCTTCGTCTCCTCCGGGGCGACATGGCGGCGCCAGCGCGCGATGATCGATCCGGCCCTGACGATGATGCGGATAAGCCGCGCCTTCCCCGCCATCACGGCGGCAGTGTCGGCGGCGGAGGAAACGCTGGCCGCCCGCGCGCGCGACGGCGAGGCCTTCTCGCTCGACCTGGCGATGAGCCATGCGACCGCCGACGTGATCTGCCGCACCGTGTTCTCGACCGGCCTCGACACGGGCATGGCCCACGAGGTGTTCGACGCGTTCGTCGCCTTCGAACGCAGCGTCGCCCAGGTCGAGATCCGCCGCCTGATCTTCGACCGCGCCTGGCGGCCGGTGCGCCAGAAGGAGAGCGTCCTGGAGGCGTGCCGCCTCATTCGTGGACATCTCGGCACGCTGCTGGACACGCATCTCGGCGCGGGCGGCGCCGCGTTCGACGACATCGCGCGCGCCATCGCCGAGGCGCGCGACGCCGACGGCGCGTGCTTCACGCGCGAGGAACTCGTTGACCAGCTCGGCGTGCTGTTCCTTGCCGGCCACGAGACCAGCGCTAGCGCCCTGACCTGGGCCTTCTACCTGCTGGCGACCCGCCCCGCGATGGTGGCGCGACTGCGCGCCGAGGTCGCGGCGGTCGCCGGCGACGGCCCGATCGGCTTCGAGCAGGTCCGCCAGCTGACTTTCGTGCGCAACGTGTTCCGCGAGACGCTGCGGCTCTACCCGCCGATCACGTTCCTGCCGCGCGTGGCGAACGAGGCGACCCGCATCGGCGGCCGCCGCATCAGGAAGGGGGCCCTGGTCATCGTCGCGCCGTGGCTGCTGCACCGGCACCGCCGCTACTGGCGCGACCCCGACATGTTCGACCCCGACCGGTTCCTGCCGGGACGCGAGGCGGAGATGACGCCCGGCGCCTATATTCCCTTCGGCGTGGGGCCGCGCGTCTGCGCCGGCGCCGCCTTCGCGCAGGTCGAAGCCGTGCTGCTGATCGCGCAACTCTTCCGGCGCTTCGACTTCCGCGTCGAGGCACCGGAAACCGTCCGTCCCGCGGCGCGGCTCACCACCCGCCCCGCGCAGCAGGTTATGTGCCGCGTGGGGGCCCGCCCATGACCGGGAATGTCCTGATCACGCTGGGACGGCTGCCCAAGGCGCTCGACCTCGCGCGCGGCTTCGCCGATATCGGCTGGCGCGTCTTCGTCGCCGAGCCCTTCAAGCGGCATCTCGCAGGTGCGTCGCGCAGCGTCGTGCGCAGCCATCGCGTCGCCGCGCCGGCGGACGGCACGGCGCGCTATCTCGACGACCTGTCGCGCGTGATCGCGGCCGAGCGTATCGACCTGGTGCTGCCGGTCTCGGAGGAGACGCCGCATGTCGCGTTCCTGCGCGAGCGGCTGCCGAAGGCAACGACGCTCTTCACGATGCCGCCCGACTCCGTTCTCCGCCTGCACGACAAGCATGGCTTCGCGCGACGCGCGGCGGCCTTTGGCCTCGATGCGCCCGAGACCCACGCGCTCGGCGATCCGGCGGCCGCCGCGCTCGCGCGAACCGGCCCCGTGGTCGTCAAGCCGGTCCACTCCTGCTCCGGACGCGGCGTCCGCATCCTCGCGGCAGGCGCCGATCTGCCGTCGCCGAGGCCAGGCGCGCCGGCGATCGTCCAGCGTTTCGTGCCCGGCGACGAGTACAGCTCGTGCTCGATCGCGCATGCCGGGCGCATCTCGTCCACCGTCGTCTACCGCGCCGTGCAGAAATCCGGCTCGGTCGCGGTCGCCTTCGAGCGTGTCGAGCACGCCGCGATCGAGGACTGGATCCGGCGCTTCGTCGCCGCCGAAGGGTGGACCGGCTTCATCGCCTTCGACGTCATCGTGGATGCCGCCGGCGTGCCCTGGGGCATCGAGTGCAATCCGCGGGCGACCAGCGGGCTGCATTTCTGGCGGCGCGACGAGATCGCGCGCGCCGTGCTCGATCCGGCGCATGCGCCGCGCCTCCGGCCGGAGACCAGGCTGCAGCAGTTCTACCCGGCGCTCACGGAGACCCAGATGTCGCTGTTCCGCCGCGGTCCTTTCGCGAGCAACCTGCGCCGGCTGCTGACCACGCGCGACGTCACCTGGGAAAGCCGCGACCCGCTGCCTTTCCTGACCATGACCGCGACGTCCTGGCCCATAATTCGCTTGGCCATGGCGCGCGGAGTCCCCTTTGGCGAGGTCGCAACGCTCGATGTAGGCTGGTACCAGCCGCCCGCGCTTGCTTCCCTTCCAGCCGGCCGAAATCCATGACAGACGCCCCCCCATCCCGGCACGCGAGCCACGCTTCCGACGCCGATGCGCGCCCGCATGCCGTGGTGATCGGATCCGGCTTTGGCGGCCTTGCCGCCGCCGCGCGCCTGGCTGCGCGCGGCTGGCGCGTGACCATCCTCGAGAAGCTCGATGCACCGGGTGGTCGCGCCTACGTGTTCAGGCAAGACGGCTTCGTGTTCGACGCCGGGCCGACCATCGTCACGGCGCCCTATCTCCTGGAGGAACTGTGGGCGCTCGCCGGCCGCAGCCTCGCCCAGGACGTCGACCTGCGTCGGCTCGACCCGTTCTACCTGATCCGGTTCGACGACGGCGAGACGATGCGGTGCTCGGGCGATCTGGCTGCGATGCGCGCCGAGGTCGAGCGTCTGGCGCCGTCCGACGTCGGCGGCTTCGACCGGTTCATCGCGGAGAGCGAGCGGATCTTCCGCGTGGCGTTCACGGAACTGGCCGATCAGCCCTTCCACCGGCTGGCGACGCTCGCGGGCGCCGCGCCCGACCTGGTCCGCCTGAGGGGGTACAGGACCGTCTACAGCCGCGTCAGCGACTTCTTCCGCGACGAGCGGATGCGCGTGGCGTTCAGCTTCCACCCGCTGCTGATCGGCGGCAACCCGCTGTCGACCACAGCCTATTACTGCCTGATCGCGCATCTCGAACGCCTGCATGGCGTCCACTACGCCATGGGAGGCATGGGGTCGCTCGTGCAGGGCGTGCTCGGCATCGCCGAACGGCTCGGCGCGCGCATCCGCTACGACGCCGAGGTGACGCGGATCCTGGTCGAGCGCGGCCGCGCTTGCGGGGTCGCGCTCGCGAGCGGCGAGACGATCGCCGCCGACATCGTCGTCTCGAACGCGGACGCGGCATGGACCTACGGAAAGCTCCTGGCCGATCATCCGCGGCGCCGCTGGACCGACCGCAGGCTCGAACGCGCGCGCTATTCGATGGGGCTGTTCGTCTGGTATTTCGGCGTCGATCGTCGCTACGACGACGTGTACCACCACACCATGGTCCTTGGACCGCGGTATCGCGAGCTGCTCCGCGACATCTTCGCGCGCAAGGTCCTCGCCGAGGATTTCAGCCTCTATCTGCACCGGCCGACCGCCACCGATCCCTCGCTAGCACCGCCGGGCTGCGACGCCTTCTACGCGCTCGTCCCCGTGCCGCACCTGGGCGGCGGCGTCGACTGGGCGAAGCGCGCCGAGCCATTCCGAAAGGCGGTCGAGGAGCGGCTCGAGCGGACGCTGCTGCCGGGCCTCGGAAAGGCGATCGTCACCTCTCGCATCAAGACCCCCGTCGATTTTCGCGACCGCCTGCTTTCCGTCAACGGCGCCGGCTTCTCGATGGAGCCGAACCTGTTCCAGAGCGCGTGGTTCCGTCCGCACAATGTCAGCGAGGAAGTGCGCGACCTCTACCTCGTCGGTGCCGGCACGCATCCGGGCGCCGGCGTGCCCGGCGTGATCTCTTCGGCGAAGGTGCTCGACCGGATCGTGCCCGACGCTGCGGCCTGGCGACGCTAGCGCGCCGCGGCGTGGGCGTGCGCCCTCGGCTCAGCCCAGGCCGCCCTTGATCGCGCGGTCGAGAGCGTATGCGTCGGCCTGCGGAAGCGGCAGGTAGATCGCGCCCATCGCCTCGCCCAGCGCGCGCGCCGCCAGGGACGGGCGCGCAGCCGTGTCGATGACGACGGCCCGGATGCCGAGGACGCGCAGGGCGCGCGCGGCCTCGAGCGCCTGCGTGGCGGCAGGCTCGCGCCCGCCGGTGCCGTCGCGCGCGACGTTCGCCCGCCCATCGGTCAGGACGACCAGGTTGGGCGTGCCGCCTTGCCGCCGGATCGCCGCGGCGAGTTCGGCCGCCGCATCGAGCGCCGAAGCGAGCGGCGTGCCACCCCCGCCAGGCAGTCCTGCCAGCGCGCGCTTCGCACGGACCAGGGAGCGTGTCGGCGGCAGCACGAGTTCGCTGCCGCTGCCGCGGAAGGCGAGCACGGCGACGCGATCGCGGCGCACGTAGCATTCGGCGAGCATCAGTTCGACCGCGCCCTTGGCCTCCGCCATCCTGTGCAACGCCGACGAGCCAGACGCGTCGATGGAGAAGATCGTCGTCGATGTCGCGCGCGGCTTGAGCCGCCGGACCCGGAAGTCTTCCCGCCGCACGCGCACGCTTGCGCCTGCACCTGCGCCGCGATCGCCGGCGCGCAGCCGCTGCCATGGCGCCGCGGCGCGCAACGTGGCGACCAGGTCGAGCCGTCCGCCCATCCGCCTCGGATCGCCCGCGATCGTGCCCGCGGGACGGCCACGCGCGCCGGACTTGCCCACGCCTCCCGAGCGGCCGGCGCTGCGTACCCGGCCCGCGGCCCCGGCCGCAAGCCGCAGAAGCAGACCGGGCGGGATGGCGGCGGCGGCGGCCGCGAGGACCCGGTCGTCGAGCGCCTGCGCCGTCTCGTCCGAAGGCGCATCGCCGCGATCGCTCCCGTCCGGCGGTTGCTCCGGAGCCTCGGGCGCCTGCTCCGGATCGGGCTGGTCGACGGGCACGCAGGTCGCGCGCGGCGCAAGCACGAGCTCGGCCGCCACGGCCGCATGATCCGCGTCGACGCGCGCGCAGCCTTCGATCGCGGCGAGCGCCCGCGCGGCGCGCAGCGCGAAGGACGGCGCGCGCAGCGAGCCGATGCCCAGCGCGGCCGCGACCATGCAGAGCCAGCCGATCGCGTCGTCGGCGGCAAGCGGGAGCGCCGCGGCGATCGGCCGGGGGACCGGGTCGAGCGGGGGCGCATCCGCCGCACGCAGGGGCGCGAGATCGATGTCGAAGGCGAAACGTTCGCGCAGCGCGGCGGCAAGCCCCGGCTCGTCGGGCTCCGCTTCGTCGAATGCCACGACACCGATCCGCGCCTGCGCGGCGGCGCTGATCCCGTCGCGCGCGGCGAGAACCTCGCCGCGGTCGAGCGCCGCGCACAGCTTCGCGGCCGTCTCCGCGCTCAGCGTCTCGGCCATGGCCAGCAGCACGACGCCGCCATCGGCCTCGGCGAGCACGCCCCGACGGCCGACCGGCGCACCGCGCGCCAGCGTCGCCTCCAGGTCGAGTCCGCCGAGCAGACGCTCGTCGGGAATACGCGGCGGCACGCGGCGCAGCTTCGCGCCCGCAGGCAGGTGGGCGCGCAGTTCCGCGATCCAGCGCTCGCGCGCTGGACCGGGAGGCCCGGCAAGCCGGACGCCGCCGAAGCCATGCGGATCGCGCGCGAAGATCCGCGCAGCGAGCAAGGCGCGCGCCCAGCCAGGGTCCGGCACGACGCTCAAGCGCCGAACACCTCGCCGAGCGCGCGGTCGATGCGGGCCGCCGAACCGGTGTCGTCGAGCGGGTTGCGCCGCAGGCGATGGCGCAAGGCAGGTGCCGCCATGCGCCGGAGATGCGCGTCGGTGACGGCGGCATCGCCCTCGAGCGCCGCAAGCGCCCGCGCCGCGCGCACCAGCGCCATCTCGCCGCGCAACCCGTCCGTGCCGAGCCGCACGCACAAGGTCGCCGCGCGCGCGAGGACGGCATCGGACGCCGTCGTCTTCGCGAGGCGGCCGCGCGCGGCGACCAGGCGCGCGCGCAGCTTCGCGTCCGCCCCCTTCCATTCGGCAGCGAAGCCCGCGCGGTCGCGCTCGAACGCGTCGCGGCGCTTGACGACTGCCACCCGGACAGCGACGTCCTGGGGCGTCCGCACCTCGACCGACAGTCCGAAGCGATCGAGAAGCTGCGGGCGCAACTCCCCTTCCTCGGGATTGCCGCTGCCGATGAGCGTGAAACGCGCTGGATGCCGGACGCTGAGCCCCTCGCGCTCCACGACGTTCTCGCCCGACGCGGCGACGTCGATCAGCAGGTCGACGAGATGGTCCTCGAGCAGGTTGACCTCGTCGATGTAGAGGAAGCCGCGGTTGGCGCGGGCCAGCAGCCCTGGCTCGAACGCCTTCTCGCCCCGTGTCAGCGCACGCTCAAGGTCGAGCGCACCGGTGACCCGGTCTTCGGTCGCGCCCAGTGGCAGGTCGACGACCGGCACGGGCGCCAGCCTCGGCTTGCCGCCCCGGCGCCCACGCCCCGGGCAGTCGCCGCAGGCGGAGTCGTCGCCATCGGGGTCGCAAGCGTAGGGGCAGCCATCGACGGCGCGCATCCTGGGCAGCAGCGACGCAAGCGCGCGCACGGCCGTGGACTTGCCTGTGCCGCGATCGCCAAGCGCGAGCAGCCCGCCGACACCCGGATCGACGACCGCCACGCACAGCGCGGTCTTCAGCTCGTCCTGGCCCACGATCGCCGAGAACGGATACGCAATCGCCATGTCTCCGCCGTCCCCCTCCGGCCGGGCGCCCCTCGCGCCGTCGCGACGCGAGATCGCGGACGCCGCGCGAGCGTGCGCCGATCATGGGCGGAGACTTGCGCGAGTGTCAATTTCATGTGACACATCGAGCGCCAAGTCCTTGGAACGGCTCGACCCCAAGGGGATAGGGGCGCGTCATGCGGGTCCTTCTCGCTCAACCGCGCGGCTTCTGTGCCGGCGTCGAGCGCGCGATCGAGATCGTCGAGCGCGCGCTCGCCAGGCACGGCGCGCCCGTCTATGTCCGGCACGAGATCGTCCACAACCGCCATGTCGTCGAGGAACTGCGCACCAAGGGCGCGGTCTTCGTCGACGAACTCGACCGGATCCCGGACGGCGCGCACGTGATCTTCAGCGCCCATGGTGTCGCGCGCAGCGTCGAGGCCGAGGCCGCGCGCCGCAGTCTCGGCGCGATCGACGCCACCTGCCCGCTCGTGAAGAAGGTCCATCTCGAGGGCCAGCGCTATGCGGCCCAGGGACGCGAGGTCGTCCTGATCGGGCATCCCGGCCATCCGGAGGTCGTCGGCACGCTCGGGCAGATCCCAGGCCCGGTGCATCTCGTCCGCACCGCGGCCGACGTGGCGACGTTGCGGATCGCGGATCCCGCGCGCGTCGCCTATGTGAGCCAGACCACGCTGAGCGTCGACGAGACGCGCGAGACCGCGGAGGCGCTGCGCGCGCGCTTTCCCGCGATCGTCGGGCCGGACACGAAGGACATCTGCTACGCGACGCAGAACCGCCAGGTGGCTGTCCGGGCGCTCGCGCGCGTCGTCGACGCGGTCATCGTCGTCGGCGCGACCAACAGTTCCAACTCGACCCGGCTGCGCGAATTGGCGGCCGAGTACGTGCCCGCGCATCTGCTCGAGGATCCACGCGACCTCGACTGGGCCTGGCTCGACGGCGTCGATACGCTGGGCGTGACCGCCGGCGCGTCCGCGCCAGAACGCCTGGTCGAGGACCTGCTGGCGACGATCGCCGCGCGCATGCCGGTCGAACGCGCCACGCTGCCCGGGATCGAGGAGTCCGTCCGGTTCCGCCTGCCGGCGGAGGTCGCCTGACCTGTTGCGTGGCGACGCCCTGCCTCAGGCGTTCAGGCGCCACATCGCGCGGTTGAGCACGCCCGCGAACGTGACCCAGGCGAGATAGGGCGCGAGCAGCCACAGCGCCGTGCGCGAATGGGGCGCGAAGGCCAGCATCGTCCCGGCTACCGAAAGCCAAAGCGCGACCAGCCAGTAGAACGCCCAGTCCATCCGGCGCAGCCCGAAGAAGATCCCCGACCACCCGAAATTCAGCATCAGGCTGACGCCATAGACGACCAGCGGCCAGGTCCCCCCATCGGCGCGCCATGCAAGCCAGCCCGCGACCGCGTTCATGGTGTAGAGCACGCTCCATGCCGGCCCGAACAGCCAGTCGGGAGGACGCCAGGGCGGCTTCGCGAGGCTCGCGTACCAGGCCCCGGGCCGGAACAACGCCCCCGACAGCGCGGCGACGAAGTTGGCGGCGATGAAGCCGGCGAGCGCGGCAAGCGAGTCGAAATCCATGGCCATCTCCTTGCGCGCGGCGCCGGCGGCTGCGCCACCGCCCGCCGCTACGGGCCAGCCCCCGATGCGCGGATGCCGTCCCGTGCGGACGGCGCGAAGACGGCATCGATGCCGCGCAGCCGCAGGGCCTCGCCGTTCGTCGCCCGCGACAATGGATCTATCTAGAGCGAATTCCATCCTGG
>VGDA01000138.1 GCA_016869915.1 Alphaproteobacteria bacterium | reverse complement strand
ACGACGACCCTCGCCGGCAACTTGCTGCTGGTCGGCAGCGTCGCCAACCTGATCGTCGCCGAGCGTGCGGCGCGCGAGGGCGTGCGCTTCGGCCTCGCCGAGCATGCGCGCGCGGGCGTGCCGATGGCGCTCGCCTCGCTTGCCTTCGCGGCGGCGTGGCTCCTCGCGACCGGCAGGATCGCCTGGAGTGGCGGCGCTTGACGCTCGCGGCGGCGCCTCCCCAAATGGAGGCATGCCCCGCAAGACCGCCCCGGCGCCGCTCGCCGCCCGCCTCCTCCTCCTCGCGCTCGCGCCGCTGGCCGGGGTCGCGCCGGCCCCGGCGGTCGCGCAGATGACGCTCGACATGTTCCAGCGCGTGCCGGTCGCCGACGCCGCGCGCGCGGGCGACGTCGCGACACTGCGAGGGCTTCTGATCGCAGGCCAGTCCGCGAACAGCGCCGACATCAACCGCATCCCCGCCATCGTGCTCGCCGCGCGCGGCGGGCATGTCGAGGCGATCGACCTCCTGGTCGCCCACAAGGCCAGGGTCGACGCGCGCGACCGCGATGGCTCGACCGCGCTGTTCCAGGCCGCGCAGCGCGGCCACGACGAGGCGGTCGGCGCCCTGCTCAAGGCGGGGGCCGCGATCGACGCCGAGGGCCCGCAGGGCGAGACGCCGCTGATCGCCGCCGCGCGGCGCGGCTACGCCCAGGTCGCCGCGCGGCTGCTGAAGTCCGGCGCGGACTGGCGGCGCGAGGACCACACGGGCCGCACCGCCCTCCGGCATGCGCAGGACGGAGGCCGCTCCGGCGTCGTCACGGTCCTGAAGCGCGCCGGCGCCACGCAGTGACCCCGCCGCGGCCCGGCGCGCGCGCGGATCCCTGACGCCGGCGCGCGACCGGATGCCCCCGAGCCCGGCCTTCGACTGGCACATGTCGGCGATCTGGATCGCCGACCCGCCCGCGATCCTGCTCGTCGCGCTGGCGATCGACGCGCTCGCCGGCGACATGCGGCCGGTCTTCCGCTACCTGCCGCATCCCGTCGTCGCGATCGGCGCGCTCGTCTCGTTCCTCGACCGGCGACTCAATCGCGAGCATCGCAGCTTCAACGACCGCCGCCTGCGCGGGATCGCCACGGTCGCCTTCGTCGCCGGCCTGAGCTTCGCGATCGGCTGGGCGGCGCATCTCGTCTTCGTGCACGCGAAATGGGGATGGGCGGCCGAGGCCCTGGCGATCGGCATCCTCGTCGCGCAGCGCTCGCTGCGCGACCACGTCGCCGCCGTCGGAACGGCGCTCGCGGGCGAGGGCCTCGCGGCCGGCCGCCGCGCCGTTGCGCACATCGTCGGCCGCGACCCCCAGACGCTCGACGAGCACGGCGTCGCGCGCGCGGCGATCGAGAGCCTGTTCGAGAACTTCTCCGACGCGGTCGTCGCGCCGGTCTTCTGGTACCTGCTGCTCGGCCTGCCGGGCGTGATCGCGCTCAAGGCCATCAACACGATGGACTCGATGATCGGCCACCGCACGCCGCGCCACCGCGCCTTCGGCGAGGCGGCGGCGCGGCTCGACACCGCGGTGATGTTCCTGCCGGCGCGCATCGCGGCGCTGTGCCTCGCGCTCGCGGCGGCGATCGTGCCGGGCGGCCGGCCGCTCGCGGCGCTGCGCACGATGCTGCGCGACGCGCGCAAGCACCGTTCCTTCAACGCGGGATGGCCCGAGGCCGCCGGCGCCGGCGCGCTGGGCCTCGCGCTCTCCGGGCCGCGGCGCTACCACGGCGAGCCGAGCGACGAGCCCTGGATCGGCGACGGCCGCGCGCGCGCGACGCCCGGCGACGTCGAGCGCGCCTGCCGCCTCTTCGTCGTCGCCTGCCTCGCGCATGCCGCGCTGGCGGCGGCCTATCTCCTCGTCTTCCGCGCCTGACGGCGCGCGCGGCGCGGGCGCTTGAGCGCGAGCGGCAGCCCGGCCGCGACCAGGTCGACATGCGTCGCCACGGCCGCGACGGCCTGCGACAGGCGCCCGGCATGGTCGCGGAACTCGCGCGCCATCGCGTTGTCCGGCACGATGCCGAGGCCGACCTCCCTCGCCACGAGCACCACCGGCCCGCGCGCCGCGGCGAGCGCCGCGACGAGCGCGGCGCAGTCCGCCGCCACGTCGCGCCCGGCATGCATCAGGTTGCCGATCCAGACCGTGAGGCAGTCGACGAGCACGACGCGCCCGGGTCGCGCCTCCTCCCCGATCGCCGCGGCGAGGTCGAGCGGCGCCTCGCGCGTCGTCCAGCCGGCGCCGCGCTGCGCGCGGTGCTGGGCGATGCGCGCGCGCATCTCGTCGTCGAAGGCCTCGGCAGTGGCGATGTAGGTGCAGGCGCCGCGCGCGCCGGCGAGGCGCCGCGCGAGCGCCTCGGCATGCGCGCTCTTGCCGGAGCGCGCGCCGCCGGTGACCAGCGCGACGCGCGTCACGGCGCCGCCCCGCCGCCCGGAGAGAGGCGCCGGGACGCCCAGGCGGAGGAGGCCACCAGCGCCACCCCCGCCAGCGAGACGCAGGCCTCGACGCCGAGGAGCTTGAAGAGCGAGGGCGCCGCGAGGCTGGTGGCGAGCATCGAGCTCCACCCCGCGACCACGCGCGCGCGGGCGAGCGCCGCGACGACCTGCGGCGGGCCCGCGGCCTGGATCATGTTCGACAGGCGCAGGTCGTGCGCCACCGCGCCGATGCCGCACAGGAACATGGCGGCGAGCATCGCCGGCATGACGAGCGCGTCGCTCGCCATCGCGCCCGCCGCCGCGAGCGCGATGGCGGCGAGGCCGAAGCTGCCCTGGCCGACGAAGACCGTGCGCACGCTCGGCGACAGGCCGCGCGGTCCCGTGCCGAGGATGTTGCCGAGGCCGTAGGCCGCGAGCAGCAGGCTGTAGCCGCCGGCCGGCGGGATGCCGAGCCAGGTCACGTCGCGCGCATGGACGATCAGCGCCGGGCCCAGGCTGACGATCACGAGCCAGGAGCCGAAGGACACGGCGGTCGTCGCGAGGTACACGCGCAGCTCGCGGTCGGCGAGCATGTGGCGCAGCCCGGCGAAGGCGCCGCGCAGCGAGGCGTCCCCCGCGGCGGGCGCCGGCGCCGGCCCGCGGGGCAGCACGACCAGCAGCAACGCCGCGGCCAGGATCAGCGCCGCATTGATCGAGAAGAGATGCAGCACGGGCACGAGCATGGTGAGCAGCCCGGGCACGCCGCGCCCTGCCAGCCGCGCGACGCGCAGCGTCGCGAAGATGAGCGCGTTCGCGGTCTGGCGCTGCTCGGCGTCGCCCGAGATCGCGGTCAGGCTCGCCTGCAGCGCGGGGTCGGACTGCGCCTGGGCCAACGCGAGGCCGACCGCGGCCACGAGCATACCGACCAGCGGCGAGCCCGTGGTCCAGGCGGCGACGAGCGGGCAGAGCGCGACGCTGCCGCGCAGCAGGTAGGCGCCCACCAGCACGCCGCGCGGGTCGCGCGCGTCGAGCAGGCGCCCGCCGAGCAGCGCGCCGAGGATCACCGCCGCGTTCTGCGCCGCCTGCAGGTAGGCGGCCTTGTCGCCGATCAGCTCCACCGCGAGCCAGACCAGCGCGAAGTTGCCGACATGCGCGCCGAGCTCGACGAGCGTCAGCGCGCCGAGCAGCGCCGCGAAGGGCGGGTTGCGGAGGGGCGCGAGGAGCCGCATCGCCGTCAGCGCCGCGGGGCCGGCGTCAAGGGGCAGGCCAGTTGAGCAGGCCGAGGCGCCAGTCGTTGCCCCTGCCGGCGCCCGCGACATGGTCGATGCGGGTCAGCGACAGCGTGTCGACCGAGATGGCGAGCGCGGCCTCCGGCGCGATGCCGAGCGCGTGGGCGACGGCCGCGCGGATCGCGCCGCCATGCGAGACGACGACGATGTCGCGCCCGGCGTGCCGCGCCGAGCGCGCGCCGAGCGCGTCGCCGACGCGCCGCACGACGTCGGCGAAGCTCTCCCCGCCCGGCGGCGTCTCGGTCGCCGGCGCGAGCCAGAAGCGATGCGCGGGTTCGCCCTGGCCATGGGCGCCGAGCTCGCGGTAGCTGCGTCCCTGCCATTCGCCGAAATCCTGCTCGATGAAGGCGGGCTCGACCTCGGGCGCGGCGGGCGTCGCGCGACCCGCAGCGCGCAACTGCTCGGCGATCGCCGCCGCCGTGCGCCGGGTGCGCGACAGCGGCGAGACCATCCACAGCGCGGCGTCGGGCACGCGATGGGCCAGCGCCTTGAAGGACTCCGTGTCGGAGACGTCGCAGTCGACGTCCATCCGCCCGTAGACGCGGCCGGTCGTGCCGACGACGGGGGCGTGGCGGACGAACCACCAGCGGGTGACGGTCATCTCGGTCATGGGCGCGGCTGCCTGCGGCGTGGGTTCGGTCATGGATCGGCGATGAATACCAGCAGGAAGCCGATCTCGGCACATTGCTGCACGGCGCCCAGCACGTCGCCGGTCTGCCCGCCGAGCCTGCGCCGCGCCAGCAGCGCCGGCAGGCAGGCGCCGGCGGCGGCGCCGGCCATGGCGAGGATGATCCTCGCGGGGTCGGCCACCGGCGCGAGGGCGAGGGCGCAGAGCAGCACCCCGATCGCGACCGCGTCTGCCGTGCGCCCGCGATCCGGGCGTCCGGCGGCATGCGACAGGCCATCGGGGCGCGCGGGCGGCAGCAGGTACATGACCGGGGCGATCGCGGTGCGCGAGGCGATCGCGGCGGCGACGAGCGCGCAGGCCGTGTCCAGCGCGACGCCGGTGGCCGCGATCGCCGCGGCGCGCAGGCCGGTGGCGAGCAGCAGCGCCAGCGCGCCATGGGCGCCGATGCGGCTGTCGCGCATGATCTCGAGCCGCCGCTCGCGGCTGCGCGCGCCCGCCATGCCGTCGGCGGTGTCGGCGAGCCCGTCCTCGTGCAGGCCGCCGGTCGCGAGCGCGCCCGCGGCGATGGCGACCAGGGCGGCGATCGTCGGCGCGAGGCCGCAGAGGTCGGCGACGACGAAGGCGGCCGCGGCGATCGCCCCGGCGGCGAGCCCCGCGACCGGGAAGGCGCGCACGCCATGGGACAGGCCGAAGCGCAGGTCCGGCGCGCGCAGCCGCACGGGCAGCACGGTCAGGAAGACGAGGGCTATGCGCGCCTCGCCCAGCCAGTTCCACGGCCGGCCCGGCTCGCCGGGCGTGGGCTCCGGCATCGCTTCCTGCCCGGGCGGCGGCGCAGGCGCTTCGGGCGGCCGCCCGGCCTGGGTCTCGTCTGGCATCTGCTCCGGTCGCTCGTGGCGAAACGCTGTATAAGCCAGACTGTCGCGCGGCTCCATCCCGACCGCGTTCAACTATCGTTACGACCTGTCACGGAGCCCGTCCCGCGCATGACCGACACGCAAGCCCCATCGGCCTCGCTCGCCGAGATCCGCTCCATGCTCGCCGCCCTGCCCGGCCCGGGCGAGGGCGCGCGCGCCGCCGCGGCCGCGCGCGAGGCGCGCCTGGTCAAGCCCGCTGGCGCGCTCGGCCGGCTGGAGGAGCTGTCGTCCTGGATGGCCGCCTGGCAGGACCGCCATCCGCCGCGCCTGCGCCGGCCGCGCGTCGCCGTCTTCGCGGGCAACCACGGCGTCGCCGCGCGCGGCGTCTCCGCCTACCCGGCCGAGGTGACGCGCCAGATGGTCGCGAACTTCGTGTCGGGCGGCGCGGCGGTGAACCAGGTCTGCCGCAGCGTCGACGCGGACCTGCGCGTCTACGAGCTGTCGCTCGAGGCGCCGACCGCGGACTTCGTGGCCGGCCCGGCGATGGACGACGGGGAATGCGCGCGCGCCATGGCCTACGGGATGATGGCGGTGGAGCAGGGCATCGACCTGATCGCGCTGGGCGAGATGGGGATCGCCAACACCACCTCCGCCTCTGCCCTCTGCCTCGCGCTGTTCGGCGGCGAGGCGGCCGACTGGACCGGCCCGGGCACGGGCGTCGCGGGCGACCGCCTGGCGCGCAAGCGCGAGGCGGTGGCCGCGGGCGCGGCGCTGCACGCTGGAAGCGGCGACGGGCTCGAGCTGCTGCGCCGCCTCGGCGGCTTCGAGTTCGCCGCGATCGCCGGCGCCGTCGTCGCGGCGCGCTTCGCGCGCGTGCCGGTGCTGCTCGACGGCTTCGCCGCGACCGCCGCCGCGGCGGCGCTGCTGCGCGTCGATCCCGGCCTCCTCGACCATTGCCAGATCGCGCATCTCTCCGCGGAGCCCGCGCATGCGCGGCTCTGCGCGGCGATCGGCAAGCGCCCGCTCCTCGACCTCGGCATGCGGCTGGGCGAGGCCTCTGGCGCGGCGCTCGCCGTCGGCGTCGTGCGCGCGGCCGTCGAGTGCCACGCGGGCATGGCGAGCTTCGACGAGGCGGGGGTGAGCGGGCCGGCCTGAGCCGCGGCCCGCGCTCACTCGCCCGTGCTGAGCAGGCTGCCGCGGCGCCGCGCGCTGGCGACCGCGGCGAGGAAGACGGCGAAGCCCGCCGC
The DNA here is from genome assembly GCA_016869915.1 of Alphaproteobacteria bacterium. Classification (GTDB taxonomy): domain Bacteria; phylum Pseudomonadota; class Alphaproteobacteria; order CACIAM-22H2; family CACIAM-22H2; genus CAIOSQ01. The sequence continues at coordinate 1,963 of VGDA01000138.1, read as the reverse complement.
GACATAGGCCGCGTCGAGCGCCAGCGCGCCGAGCAGCAGGTCCCAGCGGAAGGCGCCGTCGATCATCGCGGCGCGCATGCCCTCGAAGACATGCGTGGTCGGCAGGCACCAGGCCAGCGGCTGCAGCCAGCCCGGCAGCGTCGCCACCGGGTAGTAGACGCCGCTGAACGGGGCGAGGAGGAAGACCGAGGCCCAGGCGTAGCTCTCCGCGGCGAGGCCGAAGCGCAGCAGCAGGCCGCAGAGCGCGAGGCCGATCGCCCAGCCGAAGACGAGCAGCAGCGACCAGAAGGCGAGCAGCGGCAGGCCGAGCCCGAAGACCGAGTAGCCGAAGAGCGGGATGGCGAGCAGCGCCGCCGGGACGACGCCGATGAGCGAGCGCAGCACCGAGAGGCTCATCAGCGCCGCCGCGAGCTCCCATGGCCGCAGCGGGCTCACGAAGAGGTTGGCGAGGTTGCGCGACCACATCTCCTCGAGCATCGACAGCGTCATGCCGAACTGGCCGCGCACCAGCACGTCCCAGAGCAGCACGGCGCCGATGAACACGCCGCCCGCCTGCGCGACCCAGGACGACTTGCCGGCGAGGAACTCCGTCATGAAGCCCCAGATCACGACCTGCAGGACCGGCCAGTAGACGAGGTCGAAGAGCCGGGTCCACGAGGCGCGCCAGAGGTAGAAGTGGCGCAGCAGCATGGCGCCGACGCGCCGCGCGGTGCCGCTCATGGCGCGGCGTCCGGGCCGTCGGCGTCGCGGCCGGCGCGCGCGACGTCGAGGAAGACCTGCTCCATGCTCTCGCGCCCGAAGCGCGCGCGCAGCTGCGCGGGCGTGCCGCGGTCGACGATCCGGCCCTCGCGCATCATCAGCACCTCGTCGCAGAGCCGCTCGACCTCGGCCATGTTGTGCGAGGCGAGCAGGATCGCGGCGCCGGTGCGCCGCCTGTAGGCCTCGAGATAGGCGCGGATCCAGTCGCCCGTGTCGGGATCGAGGCTCGCGGTCGGCTCGTCGAGCAGCAGCAGCTCGGGCTCGTTCACCAGCGCCTTGGCGAGCGCCATGCGCGTCTTCTGCCCGGCCGAGAGCGAGCCCGCGCGCTGGTCGAGGAAGCGGCGCAGGTGCAGGCCCGAGGCGAGCGCGGCGATGCGCTCGCCCGCGTCGCGCACGCCGTAGAGGCCGGCGAAGACGCGCAGGTTCTCGCGCACGGTCAGCCGCGCGGGGAAGTCGACATAGGGCGAGGAGAAGTTCATCCGCGGCAGCACGCGGTGGCGGTGGCGCGCCATGTCCTCGCCGAAGACGCGCACGCGGCCCGCGCTCGGCAGGACGAGGCCGAGCAGCATGCCGATGGTCGTGGTCTTGCCGGCCCCGTTGCCGCCGAGCAGGCCGAGGATGGTGCCGCGCGGCAGGACGAAGTCGATGCCGTCGACGGCAGTCGCCCGCGCGAAGCGCTTGCGCAGGCCCGAGGCCTCGATGGGGTGCGGCGCGCCGCGGACGTCGTCGGAATGTATCAATCGGTACACCTCGCGCCGCTTATAATGCGGCCGCTCGCCGCGTGGCGAGTCAAAGGCCGGAGCCGACGAAGATGCCGTTCTCGCGCCCATTCGAGCTCGCGACCGTGGGCGGCGTGCGCCTGAGGACGCTCGTCCTCGTGCGCTGGATCGCGATCGCGGGCCAGCTCGCCGGCGTCGTGGCGACCACGGCCGGGCTGGGCCTGCCGCTGCCGCTCGCGCCGCTGCTGACGGCGATCGGCGCCTCGGCGGTCCTCAACCTCGCGCTCTCGCTGTGGCGGCCGATCCCGCGCCTCAACGAAGGCGCGACCACGGTCCTGCTCGCATGGGACTCGGTGCAGCTCGCTGTGCTGCTCTACTTCACCGGCGGCCTCGACAACCCCTTCGCGCTGATGCTGCTGGCGCCGGTCTGCGTCGCCGCGACGGTGCTGTCGCGCGCGCACACCGCCGCGCTCTGCGCCCTCGCC
>VGDA01000137.1 GCA_016869915.1 Alphaproteobacteria bacterium | reverse complement strand
CAGACATAGAGTTCCTGGATCCATGGCCTGCCGGTCCCCAGCGCGTAGCGCATGTACACCGTGGCGAAGCAGACCAGCACGACGCCAAGCGAAAGCCACATCACGACGCGGCCGATCGTTTCGTTCACCGCGTCCACGACGCGGACGACGAGGGCAAGGAAATCCACGCGACGCCTCCGGGGGGGGGAAGATGGCAGCCCGGACCGGGTCGCGGCCCAGAACTGTGGAAAGCCGGCGCTTATAGTGCTTCAGCCGCGCTCCCCGCAAATCACGAGAACCGCCGGGCCCGGGGGAACCCCGGCGGGGGCAGGCGGCCGGCCTGGCCCCGCTCGCCCTTCCAGGGGCGCAGGTTCGTGTCCTGGGCGCCACGCCACCAGCCGCCATCGGCCCAGCGCCAGACCCGCGCGTCGGCGAGCTGTCCGTCCTTGTATTTCTGCAGGGTCACGCCCCGTCCGCGGGCCATCTCCGGCAGCTGGCCGAGCGGGAAGAAGAGCAGCTTCCGGTTCTCGCCGATCACGGCAACCGTGTCGCCCTCGGCCAGCGCGCAGACCCTCGCCTGCGCCCCCTCGCCCAGGTTCAGCACCTGCTTGCCCGACCTGGTCTGGGCGAGCACCTCGTCCTCCGGGACGAGGAAGCCGCGCCCGTCGCTCGAGGCCACGAGCAGCTTCCGGCCGCCCTTGAAGACCATCATCTGGACGATCTCGGCGTCGCCCATGTCGAGCATCATCTTCAGCGGCTCGCCATCGCCGCGCGCACCCGGAAGCCTGTCCCCGGCCAGCGCGTAGAAGCGCCCATTCGAGGCGAAGACCAGGATGCGGTCCGTGCTCTCGCAGCGCAGAGCGTAGCCGAGCGAATCGTCGGTCTTGAACCTCAGCTCGGACAGGTCCTCGAGATGGCCCTTGAAGGCGCGGATCCAGCCCTTGTCCGAGCAGACCACGGTGAGGTTCTCGCGCTCGATCAGCGCCTCGGCCGGCACCTCCATCGCCGCCGGCGCGTCGCCGACCAGCGTGCGCCGCCTGCCGAGCGCGGTCTTCTCGCCGAACCTCGCGCGCATCTCGCCGATCTCGGCGGCGATGCGCTCCCAGCGCAGCTTCTCGTCCTTGAGGAGCCGGTTCAGGTCCTTGCGCTCCGCCGTGAGCTTCGCGTGCTCGCCGCGGATCTCCATCTCCTCGAGCTTGCGCAGGCTGCGCAGCCGCATGTTGAGGATCGCCTCGGCCTGGGTGTCGGTCAGCCCGAAGCGATTCACCAGCGCGGGCTTCGGCTCGTCCTCGCTGCGGATGATGCGGATGACCTCGTCGAGGTTCAGGTAGGCGACGAGGAAGCCCTCGAGCACCTCGAGCCGCTTCTCGATGTTGGCGAGCCTGAATCGCGAGCGCCGGACCAGCACCTCGTGGCGATGGTCGAGGAAGGCCTGCAGCACCTCGCGCAGGTTCATGACGCGCGGCAGCGTGCCGCCGTCGAGCACGTTCATGTTGAGCGAGAAGCGGATCTCGAGGTCCGTCTGGCGGAAAAGCGATTCCATGAGGAGCGTGGGGTCGACGTTCCGGCTCTTGGGCTCGAGGACGACGCGCACGTCCTCCGCGGACTCGTCGCGCACGTCGCCGAGCAGCGCGAGCTTCTTCTCCTGCAGCAGCTCGGCGATGCGCTCGATCAGCTTGGACTTCTGGACCTGGTAGGGGATCTCCGTGACGACGACCTGGAACTGGCCGAGCCCGAGCCGCTCGACGCTCCAGCGCGCGCGGACGCGGAACGCGCCGCGGCCCGTGGCGTAGGCCTCCTCGATCGCGGCGCGGCTCTCCACCAGCTCGCCCCCGGTCGGGAAGTCCGGGCCTGGAATGAAGTCCACCAGCTTGCCGATCGTCGCCTTGGGGAAGCGGATGAGGTGCAGCAGCGCGGCGCAGACCTCGCCGGCATTGTGCGGCGGCACCGAGGTCGCCATGCCGACCGCGATGCCCGCCGCGCCGTTCGCAAGCAGGTTCGGGAAGGCGGCGGGAAGCACGAGCGGCTCCTCGCCCTCGCCGTCATAGGTCGAGCGGAAGTCGACGGCGTCCTCGTCGATGCCCTGCAGCAGGGCCTGGGCGACGTCGGTCAGGCGCGCCTCGGTGTAGCGCATGGCCGCCGCGTTATCGCCGTCAACGTTGCCGAAGTTCCCCTGCCCGTCGACCAGCGGGTAGCGCTGCGCGAAGGACTGCGCGAGGCGGACCATCGCGTCGTAGATCGCCTGGTCGCCATGCGGGTGGTACTTGCCCATCACGTCGCCGACGATGCGCGCGCATTTCTTGAACCCCTGGTCGGGGTCGAGGCGCAGCTGGCGCATGGCGAAGAGCAGGCGCCTGTGCACGGGCTTCAGCCCGTCGCGCACGTCGGGCAGCGAGCGCGCCATGATCGTGGACAGCGCGTAGGACAGGTAGCGCTCGCCGAGGGCGTCGGTCAGCGCGACGGGCTGTATCTCGGCGACGTCATCCGGCTTCGCGGCCATGTGCGACTCGGGCGGGGCGTTTCAGGGGCCGCGCAGTCTAGCCGCGCGCGTCGCGCGATCAACGAGGCGCACGCGCGCGGGCGGCATCGCGCGCGACGCCGGCGCGAGCAGGTGCCGCTCGATGAAATGCCCCGTCAGCGCCAGGCCGGCCGCGATGTCCGCGGCGTCGACGTCATCGCCCGAGCGGCCGGCCAGCAGGAAGGGCGGCAGCGCCAGCAGCCTTCCCGCATAGGGACGGCCGGCCGCCCGCGACACGGCCCGGCCGCTGCGCGGGCTCACATGCGCGAGGTCGGCGGCGTCGCCGGTCACCGCGCAGGCCGACAGGTCCAGGCCGAAGCCAAGCGCGGTGAGCAGGCCGAGTTCCCAGCGAACCAGCGACGCCGCGTGGCCGGGCGCCTCGAGCGCGCCGAGCAGCGCGCGCGTGGCCGCGTGGAGCTCGGGATGCGGCTGGCGCTCGGGCAGGACGCCGTCGAGGAGCTCCAGGCAGGCGGACAGCGCCTCGAGCCGCGGCGGGTCGTCGAGCAGCCGCGCCGCCATGGATTCGCGAAGCTCGCAGGTCATGGTGCCGAGCTGCTCCGACAGGCGCGCGCGCCACGTCGCCGAGACGAGGTTCCCGGGCTGCAGCGTGCCGCCATGGCGCCTGCCCGCCCCGCCGCGCACGACGCCGAGGTGGCGTCCATGCCCGGCGGTGAAAAGCGCCACCACGGCGTCGTTCTCGCCCAGCCGGCGCCGCGACAGGACGATGCCGTCGTCGATCCATTCCACGAGGCAAGGGTTAGCGCAGGCCGGGCCCCGAGACGAGGGCCGCGCACACGGTGCTAGGATCGCGCTCCACCAGCAGGTGAGGAGACCGGGATGCGATTTGCCGTCGGCGCGCTGCTCTTCGAGGGCAACACCTTCTCGCCCGTCGTCGCGACGCGGGCCGATTTCGCGTCCAAGTACCTCGCCTTCGACGCGGACGTGCTTCCAGCCCTTCGCGGCACGAACACGGAGGTCGGCGGCGCGATCGCCGAGGCGGCCGCCGCGGGCGACGAGCTCCTGCCGCTCATGGCGACGCATGGCGGCGCCGGCGGGCGCGTCGACGCGGGCGTCGCCTCCGGCTTCGCCGGCGACATGCTCGCGCGCATCCGCGCGCTGCCGGAGGTCGACGGCATCTACCTCGCGCTGCACGGCGCCTTCGTCTCGCAGGACAGCGTCGACTTCGAGGGCGAGCTTCTCGCCGCCGTGCGCGCGCTTCGCCCCCGCACGCCGATCGTCGTCAGCTGCGACCTCCATGCGCATGTCACCTGGCCCATGCTCGCGAACTGCGACGCGCTCACGGGCTACCGCCACTACCCGCACGACGACACGCACGAGACCGGGCGCCGCGCGCTCGCCATGCTGCGCGACATCGCCGCGGGCCGCCTCGCGACGCGCCTGGTGGCCTGCCGCGCACCCATGATCATCCCCGCGCAGCGCCAGCGCACGCGCGGCGACGGGCCGATGGCGGGAATACGCGCCATCGCGGATCGGCTGATGGCGGAGGCCGGCGTCCGCGACCTCGCGCATTTCTGCGTGCAGCCCTGGATCGACGCGCCAGCCCTCGGCTTCGCCGCGGTCGCGACGGGGCACGGCGACGAGGGCGCCGCGCTGCGCGCCGCGGAGGAGGTCGCGCGCGCGATGTGGGAGCGCCGCGAGGAGTTCCTCGTCGAGACGACGCCCCCGGCCGAGGCGATCGCCCGCGGGCTCGCCACGCCGGGCTTCGTCGTGCTGGCCGATGCCAGCGACTGCGTCGGCGGCGGCGCGAGCGGCGACAGCGCGACGGCGCTGGCCGCGCTGCTGCGCCACGCGCCCGGCGCCACCGCGTCGATCCACCTCGCCGACGACGTGGCCGCCGCCGCCGCGCGCGCGGCGGGTCCCGGGGCGCGCATCCGCGTGGGCCTGGGCAACCGCCGCGACCCCGCCTATGGCGCGCCGCTCGAGGTGGAGGCGGAGGTGCTGCGCGCGACCGATGGCGCCTTCACCTATTCCGGCGGCCTGATGGGTGGCGTGCGCGCCGAGGGCGGGCCATCGGCCGTCCTGCGCGTCGGCGCAGTCGAGGTCCTCGCGACGTCCAACGCCTGCTACGAATACGCCGACGAGGCCTTCGCCGCGGCGGGCATCGACGTGCGCGCGAAGAAGTTCCTCGTCGTGAAGAACCCCATGAACTACCAGCAGGCCTTCGCGGACGCCGCGCTGCGCGTCGTGATGGACACGCCCGGCCCGACGACGCCAAACCTCGCGGCCCTGCCCTGGCGCGACGTGGGGCGGCCGCTCTTCCCGATCGACCGCGACGCCGCGCCGCGGCTTTCCTTCTGGACACGCACGCGCACATGGACGCGCGAGGCATGAGCCCGGACATCGTCCGGCGCCCCGCGCCGCGCCAGGGCGCATGGCCGGCCGCCCTCGACGCAACGATCTCCGCAGCCGACGTCGCGGCGGCGCGCGCGGAGGTCTCCCGCTGGCAGGGCTACGCGCCGACGCCGCTGCGCTCCATGCCCGGCCTCGCCGCCGCGCTCGGCGTCGAGGCGGTGCTGGTCAAGGACGAGGGCATGCGCTTCGGCGCGGTCGGCAGCTTCAAGGCGCTCGGCCCGCCGCTCGCCTTCGCGCGCGCCGTCGCGCGCCTCGGGGCCACGCCGGACCGCTGCACCGCCGTCGCCGCGACCTCGGGGAACCATGGCCGTGCGCTGGCCTGGGGTGCGGCGCGCATGGGCGCCGCCTGCCGGATCTTCATGCCCGCCCATACGAGCCGGTTGCGCGGAGAGGCCATCGCGTCCCTCGGCGCAGAAGTTGTGCGCGTGCCCGGCAACTTCGACGCCGCGCTCGACGCGGCAGTGGCCGACGCACGGCGCGGCGGCGGCCGCGTCCTCGTCGCCGACGTCGCGTTCGAGGGCGCGGCGCAGGTCGCGCGGGACACGCTCGCCGGGTACGCCGTGCTCGGCGACGAACTCGTCGACGCGCACGCCGCGTCGCGCCCGAGCCATGTCTTCGTGGCCGCGGGCAACGGCACGCTCGCGGCGGCGACCTGCGCGCGGCTCTGGCAGGGCCTGGGCGCGGCGCGGCCGCTGCTCGTCTCGGCCGAGCCCGCGACCTCGGACTGCCTTCGCCGCAGCCTCGCGGCCGGCCGCCCGACGACGCTCGCGGATGCGGGGGAATCGGTGATGGACGGCCTGGTCGTCGGCACGCCGTCGCGCGTCGCGTGGCCGGTGCTGGCGGCCGGGCTCGACGCTGCGGCGACGGTCGCGGACGCCGAAGCCGTGCGGTGCCTGCGCGAGATCGCCGCGGGCGCCCATGGCGACGCGCCGCTCGGGATCGGCGAGACCGGGATCGCGGCCGTCGCCACGCTATGCGCCGCCGCGCGCGACAGGCGATCGCGCGACGCGCTCGGCATCGGCCCGGCCAGCAGGCTGCTCGCCATCGCCTGCGAGGGCGTCACGGACAGCGAGGTCTTCGCGCGCCTCGTCGCCTGAGGCGACCGGCGGCTCAGCTTCCCTTCGCGGCCGCGCGCGCAGAGGCGAAGTCGAGGCCCCAGTCGCGGTAGAACTCCTCGCGCTCGCCCCAGCCAGGCGCGACCTTCACGTGCAGGAAAAGATGGATCGGCCGGTCCAGCGCCTTGGCGAGTTCGGTGCGCGCGGCGGCGCCGATCTCCTTCAGCCGCGCGCCGCGCGCGCCGATGACGATCGCCTTCTGGCCGTCGCGCTCGACATGGATCGTCTGGTCGACGCGCGCCGAGCCGTCCGCGTTCTCGGTCCAGCGATCGGTGGTCACGGCCACCGCGTAGGGAAGCTCCTGGTGGAGCTGGCGGAAGACCTGCTCGCGCGTGAGCTCGGCGGCGAAGAGCCGCTCGGTCATCTCCATTAGCTGCTCTTCGGGGAACAGCCACGGCCCCTCGGGCATCGCGCGCGCGAGCCAGCCGCGAAGGTCCTCGACGCCGTCTCCGGTCTTGCCGGAGACCATGAAGATCCGCTCGAAGGCGCCGGCCTTCGACAAGCGGTCGGCGAGCGCGAGCAGCGCTGGCCGCTTCACCGCGTCGATCTTGCTGATCACCGCGTCGGCAGGCGTCGAGCGGCCCGACAGGCCGGCGATCGCGGCGAGCGCGGCGTCGTCGAGCCCCGCCGTCGCGTCGACGACCAGCAGCACGCGGTCCGCGTCCTCGACGCCGCGCCACGCCGCGTCCACCATCGCGCGGTCGAGCCGGCGACGCGGCGCGAAGATCCCCGGCAGGTCGAGCAGCACGAGCTGGCTCTCGCCGGATATCGCTATCCCGGTGACCCGCGCGCGCGTCGTCTGCGCCTTTGCGGAGACGATCGCCACCTTGGCGCCCACCAGCGCGTTGGCGAGCGTGGACTTGCCGACATTGGCCGCGCCGAGCAGCGCGACATAGCCGCAACGGGTCATGGTGCCTCCAGCGCGGCAAGCAACGAAGCGGCGGCGGCGCGCTCCGCCTCCCGCTTGCTTCCGCCCTCGCCGCTCGCGCGGCGCCCGGCGGCCTCGGCCTCGACGACGAAATGGGGCTCATGGGCAGGCCCCGCCGCGGACAGCGTGCGATAGGCAGGGAGCGCGTGGCCCCTGCCCTGCGCCCATTCCTGCAGCGCCGTCTTCGGGTCGCGCGGCGGCGGCCCCATGCCGGCGACCAGCGGCGCGAAGATGCCGCGCAGCACGGCATCCGCGGCCTCGAAGCCTGCATCGAGGTGGATGGCGCCGAGCATGGCCTCGAACGCGTCCGCGAGGACGGAAGCCCGCAGCTCGCCATCGCGCATCTCCCCCGGCGCGACGCGCAACGCGCGGGGAAGGCCGGCCTCCCGCGCCAGCGCCGCGAGGCTCGGCTCGCTGACGAGGGTGGCGAAGCGCCGGCCGAGCTCGCCCTCGCTCTCTCCCTCGAAGGCCGCGAGCAGGAGCCGCGCGACGACGAGGCCGAGCACGCGATCGCCGAGGAACTCGAGCCGGTCGAAGGCGAAGCCGCCGCGCCGGCTTCCCGCGGCGAGCGAGGAATGCGTCAGGGCCGCCTGCAGCAGTCGCTGGTCGCGGAAGCGGTGGCCGAGGAACTCGGCGCCGGGGGCCTGGTCAGTCAATGGCCGAGAACATCCGCCCGTAGCGCAGGCCCGTCGGCCAGCGCCAGAACTGGAACCAGCGCATGTCCTCGTCCAGCGACAGCCAGACGATCTCCGCGCGGCCCACCAGGTTCGCGGCCGGGATGAAGCCGACGGGGCGCGAGCCGTCGGGCGCGCGGTAGCGGCTGTCGACCGAGTTGTCGCGGTTGTCGCCCATCGCGAAGTAGTGATTCGCGGGCACGACGAATTCCGGCGTGTTGTCTAGATCGTCGCGATCCGTGCGCTCGAAGATGCAGTGCCGGCGGTTGCCGGGCATCGTCTCGAGATACGCGGTCTTGTCGCGCTCCGCGCCGGCGGCGCGGCGGCGGCATTCCTCGCTGGGCTCGCGGTGGACAGCCTGGCCGTTGACGTGGAGGATCCCGCCCTTCACCTGGATGCGGTCGCCAGGCACGCCGACGAGGCGCTTGATGTAGTTCTCCGACGGGTTGCTGGGCAGTCGGAACACCGCCACGTCGCCGCGGGACGGCTCGCCCTTGAGGACGCGGTCGGGGATCGGCACGACGCCGAAGGGGAAGGAATAGCGGCTGTAGCCGTAGCTGTACTTGGATACGAAGACGAAGTCGCCCACGAGCAGCGTCGGCACCATCGAGCCCGACGGGATCGTGAAGGGCTCGAAGAGGAAGCTGCGTATGCCGACCGCGATGAGGACGGCCCAGGCGATGGTCTTCACGGTCTCGATGAAGCCGCCCTCGTTCCTGGGGCCGGGTGTGTCGGACGGCATGCGGGGCAATTCCGGAGGGTGGGCGCGCGCGGCGTTAGTGCGCCGCCGCGTCGCGTGATGTCAAGCGCCGAGCGGCGGCGCGGGCACC
>VGDA01000136.1 GCA_016869915.1 Alphaproteobacteria bacterium | reverse complement strand
CTCAAGAGGTTCCACCCCTCCTATACGGCGAAGGAGGAGGTCGACAGGGCCGCGCAGGCCGCGGGCTTCAAGACCTGGACCGAGCTCTTCGCCGCGCGCAACGCGCCTCCGGAGAACCCGGAGCGCCCGACCATGGCGGCCTGGGCCCCGACGAGCCGCGTCAGCGATCCCGTCCTGACGCTTAAGCGCAACCCCTACTACGTGGGCGTCGATCCCGAGGGCAACCAGCTGCCCTACATCGACGAGGTGCGCTTCACCTACTTCGCGGACGTGCAGGCGCTTAACCTCGCGGCGATCGCCGGCCAGTTCGACATGCAGGCCCGCCACATCCAGATGACCAACTACCCGGTCTTCAAGGACGAGGAGAAGAAGGGGCGCTATCGCATCCTGACCTGGTCGACCTTCGGTGGCGCCGACGCTGCGATCACCTTCAACCAGACCTACAGGGCCGACCCGGAGATGGGCAAGCTGATGGCGACGCGCGATTTCCGCATCGCGATGTCGCACGCCATCAACCGCGACCAGATCAGGGAATCGGCCTTCCTGGGGCTCGGCGAGGCGCGCCAGGGCGTTCCCGCGCCCTGGCACCCGTACTTCCCGGGCGACGAGCACGCGAAGAAGTTCACGTCCCACGATCCGGCGCTCGCCAACCGCATGCTCGACGCGCTCGGCCTCGACAAGAAGGACGCGCAGGGCATCCGCCTGCTGCCCAACGGCAAGCCGGCGACGATCGAGATCGCCATCGTGCCGGCGTTCGGCGCGTGGCCGGATGTCGGGCAGCTCGTGGCCAAGGACTGGGAGAAGGTCGGCATCAAGACCATCGTCCAGATCCGCGAGCGCGCGCTGCACTTCAAGATGCGCGACGCGAACGAGCTGATGGCCGAGATCTGGAACCAGGACACGACCGGGTTCCCCTTCACGGGCAACACCAAGTTCGACATCCGCATCCCGGCGATCCAGATCGGCAATTTCGGGCCGCTGCATGGCCAGTGGTACCGCTCGAACGGCCGCGAGGGCGCGGAGCCGACGTCCGAGATCAAGCGGATCGTCGAGCTGATCGACACCGCGAAGACCGTCGGTGGCGATGCGCAGGTCAAGGTCGCGCAGGACCTGTTCAGGATCTGGGCCGACCAGGTCTACGAGGTCGGCATCGTCGGCCTCACGCCGATGATCCAGGGCGTGGTGGTGCTCAACAGCCGCATGCGCAACGTGCCCGCGCAGGTCGGCAACGACTGGCCGCTGCGCACGCCGGGCAACGCGCGCCCGGAGCAGTTCTTCTACCAGCGCTGAACGCAAGGCCGGGGGCGCGCGCCAGCGAGCGGCGCGCGCCCCCGGCGTCCCTCCCGGCCAGACAGCCTCCCCCGCGCCCGCACGCATGATCCGCTTCGTCCTGCAGCGCCTGCTGCTGCTGCCGCTGCTCATGGCGGTCTTCTCGATCCTCGTCTTCGTGATCGTGGAGGCGCCGCCCGGCGACTTCCTGACGTCCTACATCGCGACGCTCGCCTCGTCCGGATCCTCGATCGGCGCGGAGCATGTCGAGGCGCTGCGCCGCCAGTACGGCCTCGACCAGCCCATCTGGGTCCAGTACCTCAAATGGGTCGGCAACCTCCTCCAGGGCGACCTCGGCCTGTCGCTCGAGTACCAGCGCCCGAACGCCGAGTTGATCGGCGAGCAGCTCTTCCTCACCGTCGTCCTGGCGCTGTTCTCCTTCGTTCTGACCTGGATCATCGCCGTGCCGGCGGGCATCTACTCCGCCATCCGCCAGCGCTCGGTGGTCGACTACATCCTCACCGTCGTGAACTACATCGGCGTCGCGACGCCGAACTTCATGCTCGCCCTCGTGCTGATGTGGGTGGCCTTCGCCTATTTCGGCATCAGCGTGACGGGGCTGTTCTCGCCGGAGTACCAGGGCGCGGAGTGGAGCCTGGCGAAGTTCCTCGACCTGCTTGCGCATGCCTGGCTGCCCTCGCTGGTGCTGGGCATCGCCGGCACCGCGCGGCTCACGCGCGTGATGCGCGCCAACCTGCTCGACGAGCTCAACAAGCCCTACGTGGTCACCGCGCGCGCGAAGGGCCTCTCCGAATGGACGCTGGTGCTGCGCTACCCCGTGCGCCTGGCGTTCAACCCCCTTGTCAGCACGATCGGCTGGTACCTTCCGCAGCTCTTCTCCGGCAGCCTCATCGTGGCGACGGTGATGAACCTGCCGAATATCGGGCCGCTGCTGCTGCGCGCGCTCGTGAACCAGGACATGTACCTCGCCGGCAGCATCCTGCTGATCTACTGCATGCTGACGATCGTCGGCACGCTGCTCTCCGACATCCTGCTGGCCTGGCTCGACCCGCGCATCAGGATGGAGGGCTGACATGGCCGGTGCAGCCGCCGACATGTCCGCCGCCGAGGAACGGATCTCGGTCGCCTCCAACTGGACCCTGGTGTGGTGGCGCTTCCGCAAGCACAAGCTCGCGCTGGCGAGCGCGGCGATCCTCGCCGTGCTCTACGCGATCGTGCTGTGCCCCGACTTCTTCAGCACCCAGCACCCCGAGCGCACCGACGCGCGGCAGGCCTTCATCCCGATCCAGTCGATCCACTTCCTCGACGACGGCAAGTGGGCCCCCTGGGTCCCCGCCGCGGTCGGCAAGCGCAACCCCGTGACGCTGCGCATGGAATGGGGCGCCGACCCCTCGCGCAGGATCCGCATCGGCTTTTTCGTCGATGGCCCGGAATACCGCTTCCTCGGCCTTGTGCGCGCGAAGGTGCGGCTGGTCGGGCCGCTCGACCCGGAGCAGCGGATCTTCCTGCTGGGCTCGGACCGCATGGGACGCGACCAGTGGTCGCGCATCATGCATGGAACGCAGACGTCGATGACGATCGGCCTCGTGGCCGTGACGCTCAGCGTCGTGCTCGGGATCGTGCTCGGCGGCATCTCGGGCTATTTCGGCGGCTGGACCGACCAGGTGATCCAGCGCCTGATCGAGATCCTGCAATCCGTGCCCACGATCCCGATCTGGCTCGCGCTCAGCGCGGCCCTGCCGCGCGACTGGACGCCGACGCAGGTCTTCTTCGCGATCACGGTGATCCTGTCGCTCATCGGCTGGACGACGCTGGGCCGCGAGGTCCGCGGCCGGTTCCTCGCGCTGCGAGAGGAGGACTTCGTGCTGGCGGCGGAGCTCGCGGGCTGCAGCCGCTGGCGCATCATCGTGCGGCACATGGTGCCGACCTTCCTCAGCCACATCATCGCGACGAGCTCGCTCGCCATCCCCGTGATGATCATCAACGAGACGTCGCTCTCCTTCCTGGGCCTCGGCATCAGGCCGCCGGCGATCAGCTGGGGCGTGCTCCTGCAGGAGGCGCAGAACATCCAGACGCTGGCGCTGGCGCCATGGCTGTTGCTGCCCGGCCTGCTCGTGATCGTCGCCGTGCTCGCCTTCAACCTCGTCGGGGACGGCCTGCGCGACGCCTCCGACCCGTACTCGAAGTGAGGCGCGGGTGACCGGCGAGGCGCTGCTCTCCGTGCGCGGCCTCAAGGTCGTCTTCGGCCTGGACGAGGGCAGCGTGCGCGCGGTCGACGGCGTCGGCTTCGACGTCATGCCCGGCCAGGTCGTCGGCATCGTCGGCGAGAGCGGCTGCGGCAAGAGCGTGACGACGAAGGCGATGCTGCAGCTCGTCGACCCGCCCGGCCGCATCGCCGCGGGCGAGATGCTCTTCCGCCGCGCCGGCGGAGAGGTGGTCGACCTCGCGCGGCTCGACCCGCGCGGGCGCGAGATCCGCGAGATCCGCGGCGCCGAGATCGCGCTGATACCGCAGGAGCCGATGGCGTCGTTCAGCCCGGTCCACACGGTGGGCGAGCAGATCGTCGAGGCGATCCGCCTGCACGCGCGCCAGTGGCGGCCCGAGGGCGGCGCGGTGAGCCGGGCGGACGCGCGCGCCATCGTCGTCGACCTGTTCCGCGACGTCGGCATCTCGATGCCGGAGCAGCGGCTCGATTCCTACTCCTGGCAGCTCTCCGGCGGGCTGCGCCAGCGCGCGATGATCGCCATGGCGCTGTCCTGCAAGCCGCGCCTGCTGATCGCGGACGAGCCGACGACCGCGATCGACGTCACGACCCAGGCGCAGGTGCTCGCCCTGCTGCGCGACCTGCAGAAGCGCCACGGCACCGCGATCGTGTTCATCACCCACGACCTCGGCGTCATCGCCCAGATGGCGAGCCATGTCGTGGTCATGTATCTCGGCCGCGTGATGGAGGAGGGTTCGGTCGACGCGATCTTCCATGCCCCGCGCCATCCCTACACGCGCGCGCTGCTGCGCTCGATGCCCGGCATGCACGGCGAGACGCGCGTGGCGCTGCCCACGATCTCGGGCACGCTGCCGCATCCCTTCAACCGGCCCTCGGGCTGCCCCTTCCACCCGCGCTGCGAGGAGGCGATCGCCGGTCGCTGCCAGGCGCGCGTGCCTGTCCTCAGGCCGGTCGGCGGCGGGCAGTCGGCGAGCTGCTTCCTCCACCACGACGAGGCGGAGGCCACATGAGCGGGCCCGACGGCGAGCAGCCGCTGCTGCGGGTGCGCAGCCTGCGCAAGTTCTTCCCGATCGTGAAGGGCGTGTTCCGTCGCACGGTCGGCCACGTGCGCGCCGTCGACGACGTCGGCTTCGACGTCCACGAGGGCGAGACGCTGGGCCTCGTCGGCGAGAGCGGCTGCGGCAAGACGACGACGTCGCGCTGCATCCTGCGCGCCATGGCGCCGACGTCGGGGGAGATGCTCTACCGGCGGCGCGACGGCTCGACGGTGGACCTCGCGCCGCTCTCGCGCCGCGAGCTGCGGCCGCTGCGCGCCGAGATCCAGATGATCTTCCAGGACCCGTTCGGGTCCCTCAACCCGCGCATGACGCTGTTCGACAACGTGGGCGAGCCGCTGCTCGTCAACGGCCTGTCGAACCGCGGCGAGCGCATGGACCGCGTCGCGGAGCTGCTCAGGCTGGTCGGGCTGCGCCCGGAGTTCATGCACCGCTTCCCGCACGCGTTCAGCGGCGGCCAGCGCCAGCGCATCGGCATCGCGCGCGCGCTGTCGACCGACCCGCGCCTCGTCGTCGCCGACGAGCCGGTCTCCGCGCTCGACGTCTCGGTCCAGGCGCAGGTGCTGAACCTGCTGCTCGAGCTGCAGCAGCGCCTGCGACTCACCTTCCTGTTCGTGGCGCACGACCTGTCGGTCGTCCGCCACATCTCGGATCGCGTCGCCGTCATGTACGTGGGGCAGATCGTCGAGCTCGCGCCTACGAGGTCGATCTTCGAGCGCCCGCGCCATCCCTACACCGCGGCGCTGCTCAAGGCCGTGCCCGTCGCCGACCCGCGCGTGCCGGCGGGCGACGTGCTGCTGAAGGGCGAGGTGCCCAGCCCGGCGAACCCGCCCGCGGGCTGCTACTTCCACCCGCGCTGCCCCTTCGCCGACGAGCGCTGCCGTCGCGAGGCGCCCGCGCTGCGCGAACTCGCGAGCGGCCATGCCGTGCGCTGCCACCACGCCGAGCGGCTCGAACTGGCGGTGCCCGGAGCCTGAATCGGTCTTCATCGCGGTTGCCGTGGCCTGAACCGGCGCCATCTCGTCGCGGCAGCGGAGGATGACCGGTATGAACGCAGGGACCATTCGCCATCTCATCGCCATCGCGGCGTTCGTCGCGATCTCCTGCGCGCCCGTCGCCGCGCCGGCGGCCGAGGAAGCGCTGCGCGGGCATGGCGGTCCGGTGCGCGCGCTTTCCGTCGCCGCCGACGGCGCCGTCGCGATCTCCGGGAGCTTCGACAGCCGCGCGATCCTCTGGTCGCTCGCGCGCGGCGAGGCCGTCGCCGTCCTGCGCCTGCACGACAGCGCCGTGAACGCCGCCATCGCGCTGCCGCGCGGTGGCTTCGCCACGGGCGGCCAGGACGGGCGCGTCGCGCTCTGGCGCGCGGGCTCGGACCGGCCGCTGCGCGTGATGGGGCCTGGCGGCGCGGGCCATGACGCGCCGGTCGCCGCGCTCGCCGCGTCGCCGGATGGCGCGCTCCTCGCTTCCGCCGGCTGGGACCGCATCGTGCGGATCTGGCGCCTCGACGCGCCCGTCGCGCCGCCGGTCGTGCTCGAGGGCCACGAGGACAACGTCAATGCCGTCGCCTTCCTGCCCGGCGGCGCGTTGCTTGCCTCGGCCGGCCAGGACGGCGCGCTGCGGCTCTGGTCGCTCGCCGGCGGGCCCGCCGAGGCGACGCGCTTCCCCGCGCCGCTGACGACGCTCGCCGCCTTCCCCGATGGCGCGATGGCGGTCGGCGGCGGCGACGGCGTGCTGCGCATCGTCGATCGCGGCGGGCGGCTCCTCGCCGAGGTGGAGGCGCAGCCCACGCCGATCATCGCGCTCGCGATCTCGCCCGATGGCCGCAGCATCGCCGCGGGCGGCCTGCGCGGCGCCGTCGTGCTGGTCGATCGCGCGACGTCGCGCATCGATCGTCGCATCGACGGGCCGGGCCTGCCGGTCTGGTCGGTCGCCTTCACGCCCGATGGCCGCGAGGTGCTGACCGGCGGTGCGGACCGGCTGGTCAGGCGCTGGAACGCCGCGACCGGCGGGCATGTCGGCCCGATCATGGCCCCGCGCGCGGCGGCGGCGGAGACGGACCATGGCGAGCCGCGCGGCGCGCAGGTCTTCCGCGCCTGCGCCGCGTGCCACGCGCTTGGGGCCGACGACGGCAACCGCGCGGGGCCGACGCTGCACGGCGTGTTCGGGCGGCGCATCGCCACCGCGCCCGGCTACGACTTCTCGGACGCGCTGCGCGCGATGGACATCGTCTGGGACGCGCGGACCATCTCGCGCCTGTTCGAGGTCGGCCCGAACGCCTACACGCCCGGCACGAAGATGCCGGAGCAGACGATCGGCGATCCCGAGGACCGCGACGCGCTGATGCGCTTCCTCGAGAAGGCGACGCGCGCGCGCTGACCGCCGCCTGCCCGCGCTTGACCGCGCCAAGCCCGGCGCGGTGGAGTGCGCGCGTCGGCCGCCGTTCCCGGCGGCGTCGCGCGGAGGAAGCAAGCATGAGCGAAGCCCTGCCGGGTCGTCCCGGCGCCAACGCGGACCCGTTCGAGCTCCTCGGCGTGCGCAGCTTCATCAATTGCTGCGGCTCGCGCACGATCTACGGCGGCAGCCGCATGCCCGAGGAGGTGCTCGCCGCGATGGTGGCGGCGTCTCGGCGCTTCGTGAACCTGCCCGAGCTCTTCGACGCCGCTGGCCGGCGCATCGCCGAACTCGTCGGCGCGCCGGCCGCGCTCGTCACGTCCGGCGGCTCGGGCGCGCTGTTCGTCGGCGCCGCCGGCGCCGCGACGCTCGGAGACCCCGAGCGCATGGCCCGGCTGCCGCGCATCGACTGGCCGCGGCGCTTCATCGTCACGCCGCGCGGCTCGCGCTTCTCCTACGACCACGCGATGCGCACGACCGGGCTCGCGATCGTCGAGGCCGGCACGCGCGCGGAGATGGAGGCGGCGCTGCCGACCGCGGCGATGGTCCACGTGCTCGGCACGGCGGACCCCACCGCGCCGCTCAGGCTCGAGGACTGCGTCGAGCTCGCGCGCCCGCATGGAATCCCCGTGATGGTCGATGCGGCCTCGGAGTTCCTCAGGCGGCCCGATCCCTATCTCGCGCGCGGCGCCTCTATGGTCGTCTACTCGGGCGGCAAGTACCTGCGCGGGCCGCAATCCACCGGCCTGCTAATGGGCGAGAAACGCTGGATCGCCGCGGCCGCGCTCAACGCCTCGCCGCACACCGGCATGGGACGCCAGCTCAAGGTCAGCAAGGAGGAGATCGCGGGCCTCGTCGCGGCGGTCGAGCTCTGGGCGACGGGGCGCGACCCCGTGGCCGAGCGCGCATGGTGGACGGCGGAGCTCGAGGCGCTCGCCGCCGCGGCCGCGAAGACCCCGGGCGTGCGCTGCGAGCATGTCGACTGGAAGGGACCGGAGGAGCCGTCGCCACGGCTGCGCGTGTCCTGGGACCGCGCGCGCATCGGCATCGACGGGCCCGGGCTGCGCCGGCGCCTCGCCGCGGGCGAACCCGCGATCCAGGTCGACGACCGTTTCGCGCTTGGCGACTCGATCACGATCCTGCCGCTCAACATGCAGCCGGGCGAGGCGCTGGTCGTCGGCCAGCGCATCGCGGCCGAGCTGGCGGTGGCGGCGCCGGCAGCAGGCACTGCGCATGGCGCCGCCCGCGCGCCGGACGCGGACCTGTCGGGCGCCTGGACCCTCGTTCTCGGCGTCGCCGCCGGCGAGGTCGTGCATGGCCTCGAGCTGCGCCACGACGGCGCGTCGGTAACCGGCGTCCATCGTCTCGCGGGCGGCGGCACGGGGCCGGTGACGGGGCGGATCGAGGGCGAGTGCGTGGTGCTCGACAGCGAGCACAGGACCGCCGCCGGCGGATTGTCC